>CAJQPE010000044.1 GCA_905480125.1 uncultured Flavobacteriales bacterium
GGTGAATTTACCTGTTCATGTGATTGGGTTAGTGCCAGCAACAGATAATCGACCTGGCCAAAATGCTTACGCTCCTGGCGATGTAATCACAATGTTTGACGGCACCACGGTTGAGGTGCTTAATACCGATGCAGAAGGGCGATTGGTTTTGGCCGATGCGCTGCATTATGCAAAAAAATACAACCCCGAGTTGGTTATAGATTTAGCAACATTAACAGGCGCAGCTGTCAGAGCAGTTGGTTCCCGTGCTATTGTATCTATGGGTAATGATGAAAAATACCACAAACAATTAGAGGCTATTGGTTATGATGTATTCGAAAGATTGGCACCGCAGCCGTTTTGGGATGATTATTCGGAGTGTCTAAAATCACAAATCGCAGATTTAAATAATTTAGGTGGCGCAACCGCTGGACAAATTACAGCCGGCAAATTTTTAGAACACTTTACTAAAGACAAAAAAAACAAATCAAAATATCCATACGTTCATTTAGATATTGCAGGGCCAGCATTTCTTGTTTCCGATGACACTTATAGAACCGCAGGAGGAACAGGCACGGCTGTGAGATTATTGTTTGAGTTTATTAAAAGACAAACATAGAAACAATGGTGGATAAACTAAGAGTAGGAATTTCGATTGGCGACATTAATGGTATCGGATTGGAGGTTATTATCAAAACATTTTTAGATAACCGAATGATGGAAATATGTACCCCGATAGTTTATGGATCTTCAAAGGTTACCTCATTTCACCTTAAGGCACTTGATATTCAAGACTTCAGCTTCAATGTGATAAAAAAAGCGCAGGACCTTAACCCGAAGAGAGCTAACCTGATTAATCTCTGGGATGAAGATATTGACCTAAAACTTGGCAAATCAACAGTCACCGGAGGAGAATACGCATTCAAATCACTAAAGGTTGCTGCAGAAGATTTGGCAAGCGGGAAAACGGATGTTTTGATTACTGCGCCAATAAACAAGAAAAACATCCAATCAGATGATTTCAAATTTGCCGGACATACAGAATTTTTAGCCGATTACGCAAATGAGGAAAACCCACTTATGATTCTTTGTGATGGAGGCCTTCGAGTAGGCTTGGTTACCGGTCATTTGCCGCTTAAAGACGTTTCTGAAGCTATTAGTAAAGAAGGAATTATAGCAAAACTTGAAGTTTTCGATAAAACATTAAGGCAAGATTTCGGAATTGAGAAGCCGAAAATTGCTGTCTTGGGATTGAATCCACATTCAGGTGACAACGGCCTTCTTGGAACAGAAGAACAAGAGATTATTTCGCCAGCAATAAAGCATGCTTTTAACATGGGTATTTTAGCTATGGGACCTTATCCGGCAGATGGTTTATTTGGCTCATCTGCTTATCAAAAGTTTGATGGTATTTTGGCAATGTATCACGATCAAGGCCTGGCGCCATTTAAGGCAATGGCTTTTCATAATGGAGTCAACTATACCGCAGGACTGCCAATAGTAAGAACTTCGCCAGATCATGGCGTAGGGTACGATATTGCAGGTCAAAATAAAGCATCTGAACAATCGTTTAGACAAGCAGTGTACTTGGCCTGTGACATATACAAAACAAGACGCATGAATAAACAGTTATTAGCTAACAGTTTAGATAATCCAAAAGCTGCACCGGAAGAAGTCTAAATATTTGTTTTTGTAGACAACTTTATTTTATACCTTTGCGCCCCTTAAAAAGGTCGATTTTGAAGTATTTGAAGCAATTTGTAATCCCATTTTCTGGTTTACCGGAAGGGGAACATTGGTTTGATTTTAAGATTGAAAAAGAGTTCTTTGATTGTTTCAAGAATAACGATGTTCTTGAAGCAGACGTTGTTCTTAAAGTTCAATTCATAAAGCGGTCAGCAATGCTTGAACTCCAATTTGGCTTTTCAGGAAGTGTAAAAATCGAATGTGATCGTTGTCTTGGCCCAGTTGATTTACCTCTAGAGTGCGAAGAAAAAATATTCGTTAAATTTGGGAATGAAACTTATGATGAAGCGGCAGAAGTTTTAGTAGTTCCCTTTGGAGAATCTGATATTGACATAAGTTCAATAGCATACGAAATCATATACGTTGCATTTCCAATGAAAAGAGCACATCCCGATAATGATTGTGAAGAAGGCGTTGAAGAATACATTAGTATTGAAGAAGAAAAAGAAGATAAAATTGACCCTAGGTGGGAGCAGTTAAAGAATTTATAATAACGTGAAGTTATAATCTAGAAAAGACTTCAAAAACAATAAGTAAAATGGCACATCCAAAGAGAAAAATCTCGAAACAAAGAAGAGATAAAAGGAGAACACATTACAAGGCAGTTGCGCCAACTGTATCAACATGTTCTAATTGTGAAGCACCAGTTTTGTTTCATAGAGTTTGTAGTGAGTGTGGACATTACAGAGGAAAACTTGCTGTAGAGAAAGAAGCACTAGTTTAAGCCTGTTTCCAAAACACCATACATTGAACGTGGAAAACGAAGCTAATAGAAATACGCTATTAGCTTTCAGTTCGAAGTTCAATAGCGACCATTTTTTAGCGACCATTGAAAACTTAACGATTGTTGTTTTCAACCATTATTGGCTTCATGTGCACGCAACAAAAAATATGCTTATACTTGCGCTTAATGGTGCTCAAAAATGAACAGTATACGAACAACAAGTAAGTACAAGCATAAATGAGTCGAACAACAGCCGCAATTACCGCAGTTAATGGATATGTTCCAGATTATGTGCTCACCAACGAAATTCTCTCTACTATGGTGGACACTTCAGATGAGTGGATTACATCGCGTACGGGGATTAAAGAACGTAGAATATTAAAAGGAGAGGGAAAAGGCGCTTCTCATATGGCGGTACCAGCCGTTGAAGGGCTTCTAAAAAAAAGAGGCATTAAAGCAGAAGAAATCGACTTGTTAATTTGTGCTACGGTTACACCAGACATGGTCTTTCCGGCCACTGCTAACATAATTTGTGATAAGATTGGAGCTATTAATGCATTTGGATACGATTTAATGGCTGCTTGTTCTGGATTTATTTTTGCGTTGGTTACTGCATCTAAATTTATTGAATCAGGCTCCCATAAAAAAGTGGTAGTTGTTGGTGTAGATAAAATGTCTTCTATAATAGATTATGATGATAGAGCGACTTGCATCATTTTTGGAGACGGAGCTGGTGCAGTTCTTCTAGAGCCAAATGAAGAAGGAAATGGGATTATGGACTCTGTTCTTAAAAGCGATGGTTCCGGAGCACGTTATTTATGGCAAAAGGCAGGTGGTTCGGCTTATCCACCAACCCATGAATCTATTGATGCCAAGGAGCATTTTGTAAACCAAGAAGGAAAACAAGTATTTAAGTTTGCAGTCACAAATATGGCAGATGTTTCAGCGCAAATAATGCGCAGAAACAATCTTTCTTCTGACGATATAGCATACCTAGTTCCCCATCAAGCGAACTTAAGAATAATTAATGCAACAGCAGAAAGGATGGGAATTAGTGATGATAAAGTAACAATTAATATCCAGAAATACGGAAACACAACCAGCGGGACTATTCCGCTATGTTTTTGGGAATGGGAAGATAAATTCAAGAAAGGTGATAATATTGTTATCTCAGCATTTGGAGGGGGCTTTACTTGGGGCTCAATTTATTTACGTTGGGCATACGATTCCTAGTCTTTTTTGTCAAAAGTTTTATATTTACCGCAGAATAAAAATCAGAAATTATGGATTTAGAAGAAATTCAATCACTTATAAAATTTGTTGCGAAATCAGGAGCGACAGAAGTTGAGTTGGAAACTGGAGATTTTAAGATTACGATTAAAACTCCAAATAAAAAGAAAAATGGTGAACCAGATACGATAATTCAGCAAGTCCCAGTTGGGATACCACCTTTACCGGTGGCTCCTGCCCCGGTGGCTCCTGCATCAGTGGCTCCTGCATCAGTGGCTCCTGCACCAGCGGAAGCTGATTCAAAGTATATCACTGTAAAGTCGCCAATGATTGGCACTTTCTATAGAAAAGCCAACCCGGAGTCTGACGTATTTGTGAACGTTGGTGATGATATTGCAGAAGGAAAAGTGGTTTGTGTTATCGAAGCAATGAAACTTTTTAACGAGATTGAAGCAGAGTTCTCTGGTAAAATTGTTAAGGTATTAGTAGATGATGCTACGCCTGTGGAGTACGATCAACCTTTATTCTTAGTTGACCCTTCTTAATCTTTGTTACTTACGTGATGCATAGGCGCAGCCTAGTTAACAATAATTAATTGACGTCTTTAACCTTATTTTTATGGCAAAGAAAAAAGTAACTATTTTCAAAAAAATATTAATTGCTAATCGCGGTGAAATTGCCTTGCGTATTATTCGCACCTGTAAAGAAATGGGGATTAAAACTGTGGCAATATATTCCACCGCTGATGCTGAAAGCTTGCATGTAAGGTTTGCAGATGAGGCAGTTTGTATTGGGCCTGCTCCGAGTAATGATTCATACTTAGACATTGCTAGAGTAATCTCTGCAGCTGAGATTACTAATTCAGATGCAATTCACCCGGGATATGGATTCCTATCGGAGAGTGCTAAATTCTCTAAGATATGTGAGGAACACGGTATCAAATTTATTGGAGCTTCTCCTGAAATGATTGACGGTATGGGAGACAAAGCGTCTGCCAAAGCGACTATGTTAGCAGCAGGGGTCCCATGTGTGCCTGGTTTTGAGGGCTTGATTGAAAATGCTGGTCATGCGATTAAGATGGCTGCAGAAGTTAAGTATCCCGTAATGATAAAAGCCACTGCTGGTGGTGGAGGTAAAGGAATGCGTATTTGTTGGGACGATGAAAATTTGAAGGTAAATTTAAAATCTGCTATGCAAGAAGCGAAAGCTGCATTTGGAAATGATGGTATGTACATGGAGAAATTCATACAAGAGCCACGTCATATTGAAATTCAAATTGCAGGTGATAAATACGGTAACGCATGCCACATGAGTGAAAGGGATTGTTCTATTCAAAGACGGCATCAAAAATTAGTCGAAGAAACTCCATCTCCCTTTATGACTCCCAAATTGAGGAAGAGAATGGGAGATGCTGCTGTAAAAGCAGCAAAGGCAGTTAAATATGAAGGTGTTGGAACAGTTGAGTTTTTGGTTGATAAAAATCGTGATTTTTATTTTATGGAAATGAATACTCGAATTCAGGTTGAACACACGATAACTGAAGAGGTAATAAATTTTGATCTGGTAAAGGAGCAGATCAAATTGGCTGCTGGAATAGAAATAACAGGGCAAGGTTATGAACCTAAGCTGCATGCAATTCAGTGTAGAATTAATGCCGAAGATCCGCAGCATGATTTTAGACCAAGCCCAGGAAAGATTACCAACTATCACGCGCCTGGTGGTCATGGTATTAGAATAGACACTCATGTTTATGCAGGTTATACTATTCCGCCTAATTACGATTCAATGATTTCTAAGCTTATCACGGTTGCTCAGACAAGAGAGGAGGCCATTACTAAGATGGAAAGAGCTTTAGATGAGTACATAATCGAGGGGATCAAAACTACTATTCCCTTTCATCAACAATTAATGCAAGATTCTAAATTTAGAGAAGGTGATTTTACAACTAAATTTATGGATGACTTTGAAATTAAGAAGTATTAAACTACTTATTACTATTATCGTGAAGACTTTGTGGGTAAAAATATTCCAGTGAAACCCGCTTAATCAGATAAAGACCAGTTTAATTATTTATTGAACTAGAGTAAATTTAGTGACCAAGATAATATTGAATCAAGCACTTGCTTTCTCTGAAGCTTTTACTTTTTTACCAATCATTTTTTGAGTGCACTCAACAATTGCAACATCATCATATTCGCATTCTCTGTATAGTTCTTCTTGAGAGCCATGCTCAACTATACTATCCGGCATACCAAGCATTTTCACTTGTGCTGAATAACCATTAATAGCCATAAATTCTAATACAGCACTTCCTGCGCCTCCTACAATACATCCATCCTCAACAGTTATAATTTTGTCAAACTTTCCGAAAACCTCATGAAGCATAACTTCATCCAGTGGTTTAACGAACCGGAGATCATAATGAGCTGCATTTATTCCTTTAGATTCAAGTTGCTCGCAAGCTTTGATGGCGTACTTTCCGATATGCCCAATGGTGAGTATTGCTATATCAGAACCTGTTCTGATTTTCTGACCCTTACCAATTTTCACTTTTTTCATTGGCGTTTTCCACTCTGTCATAACACCCTGCCCTCTAGGATATCGAATAACAAACGGAGCTCCATTATCTTTATGTTGAGCAGTATACATAAGATTTCGTAATTCAGCTTCGTTTAGAGGAGCAGAAACAACCAAATTAGGAATACAGCGCATATAGGCCAAATCATAAGCCCCATGGTGCGTAGGGCCATCGGCCCCTGCAATTCCGCCTCTATCTAAACAAAACACAACGTGTAGATTTTGCATCGCTACATCGTGAATCACCTGGTCGTATGCCCGTTGCATAAATGAAGAGTATATGTTACAAAAAGGAATCAACCCTTGTGTTGCCAATCCTGCAGAAAAGGTTACAGCATGCTGCTCTGCAATTCCCACATCTATAGCTCTGTCAGGCATTGCATTCATCATAATATTAAGGGAACATCCTGAAGGCATGGCAGGGGTTATTCCCATTATTTTTTTATTCTTCTCCGCAAGTTCTACAATTGTATGTCCGAACACATCCTGATATTTTGGAGGCTGTGGATTTTTTGGAACTACTTTAATAATTTCACCAGTTTCTTTATTAAACAATCCCGGGGCATGCCATTTCGTTGGAGAGCCATCTTCTGCAGGTTGATATCCTTTCCCCTTTTTTGTGAGAACATGAAGAATCTTAGGTCCAGGAATATCTTTTAAATCTCGAAGGATTTTACTTAAGTGATTTACATCATGCCCATCAACTGGCCCGAAATATCTAAAGTTAAGCGATTCGAATAAATTGCTTTGTTGAAGTAAAGAAGATTTAACAGCCCCCTCAACTTTAGATGCAATTTCTTGCGCGTTAGAGCCAAACTTACTGAACTTACCCAATAAATTCCAGACCTCATCTTTTACTTTATTATAGGTGTGCGAAGTAGTAATGTCAGTTAAATAGTCTCTTAGTGCGCCAACATTTGGATCTATCGACATGCAGTTATCATTGAGAATAACTAGAAGATTTGCATCGGTAACGCCTGCGTGGTTTAAACCTTCAAAAGCTAAACCAGCGGTCATTGACCCATCCCCAATAACTGCAATGTGTTGTTTGTCTTCTCCTTTGTATTGGCTTGCAACAGCCATTCCTAGAGCTGCAGAAATTGATGTAGACGAATGACCAACTCCCATTGTGTCGTATTCGCTTTCTTTCCTTTTAGGGAATCCACTGAGGCCTTTATAAATTCTATTAGTGTGGAAAATCTTTCTCCGTCCGGTGAGAATTTTGTGCCCGTACGCTTGGTGGCCAACATCCCATACCAATTGATCATGTGGAGTGTTAAAAACATAATGCAGGGCAACTGTCAACTCAACAACGCCAAGACTAGCCCCAAAATGACCACCTTTTTGTGAAACAACATCAACAATGAAGTCACGTAATTCATCACATACTTGTGTCAACTGAATATCTTTCAGCTTCCGTAGGTCTTCAGGAATATTAATCTTTTGAAGAAGTTCGCCTGTTGTTGCTTCCATCTCGAAATAAAATTAAGTTAAGCAAAGATATCAAACAAAAAGTAGTCATAACCGCTTCAATAGACTAATTTTTAAATTGCCTCTAATTTCTGTGTTAAACAACCAGAAAAAAAGGAAAGTTTAAGTGCGAAAGAACTTAGCTTAATACGCCAGTATCACTAGCGCCTTCAGCAATATATTTCGATTTTACTTTTAGTATTTCGTAAACACTTTCTCTTATTCCATCAGACATTGCTCCGGTAGGTAAGCTATTTGCCTCTTCCCCAAACGGGTCTTCAATTTCTTCCGAAATTACCTCGATGCCCATCATCGCAAACGCCATTACCATTACCGCCGGAATGGTTAAATACTCAAATTTTGGAACTAAGCCGAAAGGCAGAATGAAAATATAAATAAGAATGAACAGCTTGATAAACGTGCTGTGAGAGAATGGTATTGGTGTTTTCTTTATTCGTTCGCAGACACCCAAAACATCTATAAACCCTTGTAAAATAGTTCGAACTTGTATTTTGTCGAATTCGGTCATCATACCAGATTCTGAAATTTCTTTTACTTTTAAATGCATGTTAGAGGCAATAGCGTTGGGGAGATGCTTTATTTTTTGATAGTCCTCTGCCGTTTTAGCATTTGTAAAAATCATGCTGTCTTGGGCACGACCATTCTTATTTCTCAGATGCCATCTCAGAGCAATGGCGAAATTTGAGATGTGAATTACAAAAAACTTCCGCAATCGTCTATCTTCCATAGGGATGTGCGTATGAAGGTGAAGCGCCAGAGTTCTAGAATCATTTATTAGTTTTCCCCAAGCTTTTCGACCTTCCCACCAACGGTCGTAAGCGCTGTTTAGCCTAAAGACTAAAAACATGGATAAAACAAAACCAAGCATCGAGAAGAACATCGAGTCCATAGTTAGTTTCCCATTGAGCCAATGCATGTTGAAAATAGTGATTAAAGTGGCGTAAACAGTTACAATTCCAACAAATTTTAACAGTTGCTGTTGGTTATAACTCTCCTTAAACGTTTTTCCAATCGTCTTAAACAGTACTCCCCACTCTTTCGATTCATATATAATCATGACTTAATTCTTTTTTGAAAGAATTTCAAAAGTAGGTTATTGTTACTCTAGACACAAAACTGTGATATTATAATCTTATTAAAATTAGAAAAGCTTTGCTGAATTATTTTCTTCATATTGTTCGTCAACTAGAAGATTTTCACTCTCAGCGCCTTCTACAGCAAGCGAATCTACGCGCTCATTTAACACATTCCCCGCATGCCCTTTTACCCAGGTAAATTTCACATTTTGTTTTGGATAAATTTTTAAAAATCGCTGCCAAAGGTCAACATTTTTTTTGCCTTTAAATCCTTTTTTCTGCCAACCGAAAACCCATTTTTTTTCTACGGAATCAATCACATATTTTGAATCTGAAAAAATCATTACGTTATTATTTGGTTGTTTTATCATCTCTAAAGCGACTATTACAGCCAGAAGTTCCATTCGGTTATTGGTAGTTAACCGATAACCGACAGAAATATCTTTTCGGTATTCCCCTGACATTATTACTATTCCATAACCCCCTTTTCCGGGGTTTCCCTTTGCAGAGCCATCTGTGTATACGATGATATCAGCCATTAAAAGACAATGAAATCTTGAGGATCGACCGGGGTTCCATTATGCCATAACTCTAGATGTAAATGAGGCCCAGAAGATAGCTCACCAGATTCTCCGATTATGGCGATTGCCTCACCGGCTTTAACTTTATCTCCAACCTTTTTAAATAGAACCGAGTTGTGTTTGTATATTGATATAAGGTTGTTTTCATGCTGTACTTGAATAACATGACCTGTTTCTGAAGTCCATGTGGCGAGAGTAACAGTGCCATTTAGGGTAGATTTAATTGCTTCGTTTTCCGGAGCAATAATGTCAACTCCAAAATGCTGTTCTTTTAGACTAAAAGACGAAGAAACAATCCCTTTGAGGGGTGTAAAAAAAAACATTTTTGAAATAGAGGAGGTGGCACCCCCATCACTATTAAAATGCAAATTATATTGATCTTCGGACTCAATTCTTTGTCTTAATAATGAGTCTTGTTTTGATGGTCTATTTTCAATGTCGTTAATTGAAATCGGCTCTCCGGATTGGGAAACAGAATCCTTGGCGACAGGGCCACGGCCCTGCAGGATTGCCCGAATATTTTCAGCATACTGCAACTCCATTCTTGCTTTTTCTTGCAGTGAGTCTGCTCTAATTAAAGCATACGTAGCCATTTGTTTCGTTTGAACGTCCGCATAACCCGGAATAACCTCTCGAACAGGAGTAAATGCTATTAAGATAGATGTAATAAATACAACGACAAGGACAATGATGCTTCCCCAGGTATAAACATTCAGGGGCGATAATATCATTGAGAACTTTACCTCAAATGTGTCATCATTCATTACAACCAAGCGAAACTTGTTTCGCAGGCTTTTAATGATTTTTTTCTCTTTTGGTTTTTGCAATGTGCCAGTATTGAATTAGTGCAAATATCACAATAATCTTAAAGATGTATGAATACTAATACCCTCTTCTAAAAAATAAAATAATTTTGCTTTTTGAGCGTTTCGAGAGATTGTAGTAATAGTGAAAGGAATTAACAAATATAAAAAAGTTGGGTCAATTGCCTTCATTGCATTGATTTTGTTGGGTTGCTCCACTGAAAAAAATACCGCGATTAATAGAGGCTACCATAATGTTACAGCAAGGTATAACGGTTATTTTAATGCAAAGGAAAGCATTAAAGAAGGGGTTGGAAAATTAAATGACTCTCATGAAGAGAATTATGAAGAAATATTGCCGATTTACGTTTATGGTGACGAAAGTGCGGCAAGGAGCGTTTATCCGCAGATGGATAGGGCAATCGAGAAAAGCTCATACGTAATCAATAATCACTCGATGTATATTAAAAAGGTTGAGTATTGTTCGTGGATTGATGATAGTTACTTTTTAATAGGGAAAGCAAGCTTTTACAAAAAGGATTTTGATAAAGCTGAGGAAATGCTTGCCTACGTGGCAAGCGAGTATAAAGAAGATCCAATTCGTTTTGATGCTATGTTATGGTTGGCAAGAACATATATAGAGAGTGAAGAATTTTCCAATGCAAGAGGGTATTTGGATAAGTGTAATGTTGATGAATTTCCTGAAAAGAAATTAGCAGAACTGAAAGCAGTAAAAGCCGACTTTTATTTAAAACAAGAAAATTATGAATCAGGAGCAAAAGAGCTTAAAAACGCCTTGGAGTTCACAAAAAGACGAGAGGATAAAGTTAGGCTAACGTTTATTCTTGCTCAGGTTTTTAAAGAAAGTGGAGATTCAAAAAATGCAATACGTTATTACGATGCTGTTTTAAAGCTCAACCCAGACTATGAGATGGGATTTTACGCAAACATTCATAGTGCTTTGGCTCATGAAGGAGGAAACAGCGGCCCTATTAAAACGAAGCTTAAAGAAATGGCGAAAGATGAAAAATATGAGGAATTCTTCGATCAGATTTATTATGCCTTAGCGGAGTTAGAATTAAAAGAAAATAATAAAGAAAAAGGCATTAAATATCTAACGCTTTCTTACGAAAAAAGCATTATAAACGATGATCAAAAGGCAAAATCTTTCAATCGTTTAGCAGACATTTATTTTGATGATGAGTTATATATTTTATCACAAAACTATTACGATAGCACGGTTTCGTTTGTTGATAAATCGCAACCAGAATATCCTGAAATCTTAGAAAGAAGAAATAGTCTTACTCGATTAGTAAAAGATATTTTAGTTATCAATAAAGAGGATAGCCTTCAGCATTTATCAACACTACCAAAAGCTGAACAGGAGGGTGTTGTCGACGATATTATTAGCGAGATAATAGCAAAAGAAGAGCGAATAAAAGCGGAGGAAGAGGCAAACGCCCTGAACGCTCAAAACACACCAACTAATGTTAAAATTAACCAGGGAACTAGCACGGATTGGTACTTCTACAATGAGTCTACCATAGCATTCGGCAAGTCAGAATTTAAGAAAAAATGGGGAACAAGAAAGCTAGAGGACAATTGGCGCAGAAAAAATAAATCGTCAACTGCTGGTAATGACTTTGATATAGATTATGGAGAACTTGAAGATTTAGGGATAGAGGATACAAATGCTACTTCAAGAGATTTGAAGAGCCCAAGATATTATCTTCAGAATATCCCAAATAGTAAATCGAAAATGAACAAATCTCATAATAAAATAATCGCAGCTCTATACGATTTAGGTCTAGTTTACAAAGAAAAGTTAAACGACAACAAACAAGCAATTATAACTTTTGAGGATTTGGTTGCGCGATACGATACTAGCAAGTACCATGTGAGCGCCTATTATCAGCTATTTAGAATGTATACGGAAGCAAACAATTCAGCTATGGCGAACGAATACAAACACAAAGTTTTAAAAGATTTTCCTAAATCTCAATATGCTAAATTGATTCAAAATCCTAGCTACCTTGATATCGAGAAAAACCAAGCTTCAGCTGCTTCTAAATTTTATGAAAAAACATATCAATTGTATAAAGAAAAACTATTCATGCGGGTGATAAACAACTCTAATAAAGCAGATTCCTCATTTAAAGGCAATGACCTGCTTCCTAAATTTCACTATTTAAAGGCACAGTCTTTAGGAGCAACGGATAGCCTAATTGTATATAAAGAATCCTTAGAAACGTTGATTGATAACTATCCAGATGCACCAGAGGCTGAGGTCGCTAAACGCACATTAGAATACCTTACTAAAGGGGAACCTATAAACGGAAATGAGAGTGGATTAGAGATTAATTATAAATTTAAGGCCGATGCTAAACACCACTTAATAATAATTCTTCCAAAGGATGGTGTGGACATGAGCAAATCAAAAATAGCCGTATCCGATTTTAATAGAAAGTATTACAAATCAGATGAGCTAAAAATAAACTCTACGGTTCTAAGCAATGGAGATCGATTGATTATCGTAAAAGATTTTAATAATGTATTTAAAGCAATGGATTACTTCAAGTCGTTTGATGAAAACTCTGACATATTAAAGACTTTAAAAGAGAGTGCTATTACTAAATTTGCAATATCAGTATCTAATTACCCAGAATTTTACAATGCAAACGATATTGATGGATATCAGGGGTTTTTCGACATTAATTATAAGTAGAATACTGGAATTCAAGATTAAGCAGAGTAAATTTATTGAGACCCAAGGCCCCACGTTTTTATCCTGCCCCATTTCCTTTGAACTCCATTTCTTTTCTGCTTTGAAAATATTTTGCAGACGACTAAAAAATGTAATTGTTGCCAGAAGAATATGATAATCTTGCGCTCGCAAATGCACTGTAATAGCCAGTAAAATAATCTTTTACAACATAATTTTATTAAAAATAAGGGTAATTTTTTGTCATAAAATAATACCTTTGTTTCGATAAATTTGAAGTTATGTTCAAAAAAGGAATTGATAAAATGGCAAAAGCAAGCGAATCAGATTCTGCTGTAGGAAACACGATTACAGCAGGAACAACTATAACGGGAGACATAAACACTAACGGAAACATTAGAGTGGATGGCACTATTCAAGGGTCGGTAAACGCGAAAGGAAAAGTAGTTGTTGGTCAAACCGGCAAAATTGAAGGAGAGGTCGTTTGCCAAAATGCTGATATATCGGGTACACTAAAGGCGAAAGTTACGGTGGCTGAATTACTTTCATTAAAATCCACAGCGAATTTATTGGGTGAAATCGTAACAAATAAATTAGCAATTGAACCCGGAGCTAATTTTTCTGGTAATTGCAGTATGGGCGCAGTTGTAAAAGAAATGAGCCATGGAGGACAAGCAGAAGAAATTTCAAAACAGTCGAGAACAGCGTAGTAAATACGTTGAATTTTCTGGGTTAGCAATTCAAATTGTCGTTATGATGGTACTAGGGGTGTTTACTGGTAAATGGCTTGACGAAAAAATGGTCAACTCAAAGCCTTTGGCAACAATCTTCCTCACTTTATTTTCTATCGTAGCGTCACTTTATTATCTGGTAAAAAAAGTTAAGTAATGGGACGTGTTAGGTCTAACAATCAGAGGTATTTCATTACAATATCTATTCTTTTTGCGTTGTTGCTGATTTTTCTCAATGCGCTACTAATTTTAAAATTTTCCGATATTAATTTACGTTTAATAATTAATCTATTGCTGATTTTGTTTTACGGCAGTTCAATTATTTCTGGATTCACTCTAATTAAGTCTAGCGAGAAAAGACCGCAAGACATTGTGCGGGTATCGATGGCATCAACCACATTCAAATTATTAGGCTATCTTTTTGTTTTAGGTACAATTATTTATCTAAACAAGTCTTTGGCAAAAGAAATTGTTGGATTTTTCTTTATGCAGTATTTTGTATTCACATTAGTTGAAAAGGTTTTTATCTTCAAGTTTCTGAAAAGATAATATCATCTTTTCTCTCAACCCACAAATTTCTTTATTAATCTTTAAAAAATAACTTAATATCTTTTGTGCCGGCTTTTTATTAACTACTTTTGCAGCGAATATTGAGAAGGGTTCCAAATGTTAGACGATGAATAACGGAAAATATATAGTAATAGCGATAAGTTTAGCCGTATTTTTTACTTCTATTTTTAATAAATGTGTTGCTCAGGGAGAGGGTAATTCACATAATGAAGAAGTAGTTAGAAATGTGATTGTCGACAGCGAGGAATCGCTAGATGAGAGCGATGCGGTTTTGGAGGAAGAATCATTTAACGCTGGCGAGATGATTATGGAGCACATTGACGATAGTCACGAGTGGCATCTATGGGGAAAAGGAAGTAGTTCAGTTTCAGTACCACTGCCGATAATTATCTATCATCAGGATAATGGTTTCAGTGTTTTTATGTCAAGTAATTTTCATCATGGTCATACGGCTTATAATGGCTATAGGTTATTAACTGAACACTTCTTGCATCATCATGAAATAGATCCTAACGATTATCCTCATGATATGGTTGTGGCGGTAACAGCTGATGGAAAGTTAGATAAGGCTTCAACATTAAAAATTTGGGATTTTTCAATAACTAAAAATGTTGCGGCACTATTGACAAGTGTATTTTTGTTAATGTGGATTTTCATTTCAATTGCCAAAACTTACAATAAAAGGGTTGGTCAAGCTCCAACAGGAATGCAATCGTTCATGGAGCCAATTATTATGTTTATTAGAGATGATATTGCAAAACCATCAATTGGGGATAAATATGAGAAATTTATGCCATATTTACTCACGCTGTTCTTTTTCATTTGGATTAATAACGTAATGGGCCTTATCCCGCTTATTCCAGGAGGAACGAATTTAACAGGTAATATAGCGATTCCAATTGTTTTAGCCTTTTTTACATTCGTTTTAACAACAATAAATGGGAATGCACATTACTGGAAACATATTTTTGCCATGCCGGGTGTACCTAAACCGATATTGTTAATCTTAACACCACTTGAAGTTGCTGGTATATTTATCAAGCCAATAGTATTGGTCATTCGATTGTTTGCCAACATAACTGCAGGACATATTGTAATGTTGGTGTTTTTTAGTTTAATATTTATTTTTGGTGAAACTTCAGCTGCAGCGGGATATGGTGTCTCAGTTGCGTCTGTTGCATTCACCGTATTTTTAACGTTTTTAGAATTATTAGTTGGTATTATCCAGGCTTATGTTTTTACATTATTGTCAGCCATTTATTTTGGTATGGCAACAGCAGGGGGAGACCATTAAGGGTTTATTTATTGTTTAATTTTTAAATTTTGTTGTTATGGATACATTAACAATTTTATTACAAGCTGATGGCGGAATGGCTATCGCTAAAGCTGGTGCTGTTATTGGTGCTGGTATTGCTGCTTTAGGTGCTGGAGTTGGTATTGGACGAATTGGCGGAAGCGCTTTGGAGTCTATTGCGAGACAACCAGAAGCTAAAGGTGATATCGTTTCTAACATGATTCTTGCAGCGGCACTTGTTGAAGGTGTTGCTCTTGGAGCTGTTGCATTAGGCTTTATTGTAGGCTTGTAGTAAACAAACTTTTCATGCTCCCAACGGTTGGTTGGGAGTCTGAAAAACTTAAAAACATTATAGTATGAGTTTAATTACCCCGGATATAGGATTATTATTTTGGATGGTCGTTTCTTTTGGAATCGTTTTATTCATCTTGAAAAAATTTGCTTGGAAACCAATTCTTGATTCAGTAAAAGAAAGAGAAGATTCAATTGAAGAAGCTTTAGCACAGGCAGGAAAAGCAAAGGAAGAGCTTGAAAAATTACAAGCAAACAACGAAGATTTGTTAAAGCAAGCTCGTGAAGAGCGAGACTTAATAATCAAAGAAGCTCGCGAGGCTAAGGACAATATGATTCACGAAGCCAAGAGCAAAGCTAAAGAGGAAGCAGATAAGATTTTAGTTTCTGCAAGAGAAACTATTGAAAGTGAAAAGCTATCTGCCGTGGCGGAGTTAAAAAGCCAAGTGGCGGTATTGTCTATAGAAATAGCTGAAAAGATATTAAGGGATGAGCTTTCTGCTGAGGACAAGCAAAAGAAATTGGTTAACAATTTATTGGAAGACGTAAACCTCAATTAAGATGGCAGGTTCTAGAGCAGCAGTTAGATACGCGAAATCACTTCTTTCACTCTCGATTGAGCAAAACGCTTTAGAGGATGTTAACAAAGACATGAATTTGTTGGCAAACACCTGCAAATCAAGTAGTGACTTAATGCTGTTGTTAAAAAGTCCGATTGTTAAAACGGATAAAAAGCAGGCTATTTTGAGCGCAATCTTTACTAATAAAATAGGTAAATTAGTTTCTTTGTTTATCGAAATCATTACCAAAAAGAAAAGAGAAGCAATTATTTTAGATATTGCTCTTGCGTTTGGCGAACAGTATAATGCTCACAAGAACATTACTTCTGCAAAAGTTTCTACAGCAATAGCTTTAGATAAAGATTTGAAATCTAAAATTATGGCAATTGTTAAAACAGCATCTAAAGGAGAAGTTGAAATTGAGGAAGAAGTAAACAAAGATTTGATAGGAGGACTTATTATAAAAATTGATGATCAACAAGTTGATTCAAGTATTCATAGTAAATTACAGAAATTAAAAAGAGAGTTTAGTAAAACACTCAATTAAACGAATAATAAAAAGAGAAAGCATGGCCGAAGTTAAACCAGCAGAAGTTTCTGCGATATTAAGAGAGCAACTTGCGGGCTTCAAGTCTGAAGCTGAATTGGAAGAAGTTGGTACGGTACTCCAAATAGGAGATGGTATAGCTCGTATTTATGGGTTATCTAATGTACAATCAGGGGAATTAGTTGAGTTCGAAAGCGGACTTCAAGCAATTGTTTTGAACCTTGAAGAGGATAATGTTGGTGCTGTACTTTTAGGTCCTGCAGGCAATATAAAAGAAGGTGCAACTGTCAAAAGAACGGGAAAAATTGCTTCCATTAAAGTTGGTGAAGAAATTGTCGGTCGTGTAATAAATACATTGGGTCATCCAGTCGACGGAAAAGGACCTATCGGGGGTGAGCTTTTTGAAATGCCTCTAGAGCGGAAAGCACCAGGGGTTATATATCGGCAACCGGTAAGTGAACCTCTTCAAACAGGGATTAAGGCGATTGACTCTATGATTCCAGTAGGAAGAGGACAAAGAGAGTTAATTATTGGTGACCGTCAAACAGGAAAAACAACTGTTGCTATTGATACGATAATCAACCAAAAAGAATTTTATGACAGAGGGGAACCTGTATACTGTATCTATGTTGCGATTGGTCAAAAAGCATCTACTGTTGCGGGTATTGTTCAGGTTCTTGAGAAAGCAGGTGCTATGGCGTATACCACAATAGTTACAGCTAATGCATCAGATCCTTCTCCGATGCAGTTCTATGCGCCGTTTGCTGGAGCAGCAGTCGGAGAGTATTTTAGAGATACGGGTCGCCCAGGACTGATTGTTTATGATGATTTATCAAAACAAGCCGTTGCTTATCGTGAAGTATCACTTTTATTGAGAAGACCTCCAGGTCGTGAAGCATACCCAGGCGATGTGTTTTTCCTTCACTCAAGACTATTAGAAAGAGCTGCGAAAGTGAATTCGTCTGATGCGATTGCGCAAGACATGAACGACTTGCCCCAGTCTTTGAAAAGTAAAGTAAAAGGCGGAGGCTCGTTAACGGCATTACCAATCATCGAAACACAAGCGAGTGATGTATCTGCGTATATTCCGACTAACGTAATTTCTATTACAGATGGTCAGATATTCTTAGAGCCAAACTTATTCTTGGCAGGTGTTCGTCCTGCAATTAATGTTGGTATTTCTGTATCTCGAGTTGGAGGTAATGCGCAGATTAAGTCGATGAAAAAGGTGTCAGGAACATTAAAACTTGATCAAGCTCAGTATCGTGAACTAGAAGCGTTTGCTAAATTTGGTTCCGATTTAGATGCTGCGACAATGGGTATTCTTGAAAAAGGAAAACGTAACGTTGAGATATTAAAACAAGGCCAGAACGCGCCATTGTCAGTTGAGAAACAAGCAGCTATTATCTTTTGTGGTTCGAAAGGAATTCTAAGAGATGTTCCAGTCAACAGAATTAAAGAATTTGAAGCAGAGTTTTTAGGTTTGCTAGAAGCTCAACATCAAGAGATACTAGATGGCTTAAGAGCAGGAAAACTAGATGATAATATTACAGGAACTTTAGAAAAAGTTTGTCTAAACCTTGCTGCTAAATATAAAGCATAACCATTATGGGTGGCTTAAAAGAAGTAAAAGATAGAATAACCTCCGTTCAGTCTACCATTCAGATAACCTCTGCAATGAAAATGGTATCTGCTGCAAAGCTTAAAAGAGCTCAAGACGCTATTATTCAAATGAGACCTTATGCCGAAAAGCTTAAGGAAATTTTGGTAAATGTGAGCTCTACGTTAGATGCTTCTGAAGGTGGTTACTCTGCTGAAAGACAGGTTAAGAATCTTTTAGTTATTCCTATAGCATCAAATAGAGGGCTTTGCGGCCCTTTTAACTCAAATGTAATCAAGGCTACAAGAGTGCTAGAAAAGAATTACCAAGGTTGTGAAATCACGATTTTAGCCGCGGGTAAAAAGGTTAATGATGTCTTTAAAGGAACAAAAGAACATATTCACGGAACTACGCTTCCAAGGAATATGAATAATTTGTTTAATGAATTAACATTTAGTAATGTTTCTGTTCAGGCAGAAAGAATTATGGAGGCGTTTATTAATAAACAATTCGATAAGGTCGTAATTATCTATAATCAATTCAAAAATGCTGCAGTGCAAAATGTTCAAGTAGAACAATGGTTGCCGGCTGTTGCACCTGAATCTGATGAGAAATCAACTTTTGTGAGTGATTATATCTACGAACCTAGCAAATCAGAAATTGTTGAAGAATTGATTCCAAGGTCTTTAAAAACGCAGTTTTACAAGGCATTTTTAGATTCACATGCCTCTGAGCATGGTGCTCGAATGACTGCAATGCACAAAGCAACAGACAATGCAACTGAAATGGTAGACGATTTAAAATTAGTTTATAACAAGGCTCGTCAGGCTGCAATTACCAACGAAATTTTAGAAATTGTTGGTGGAGCAGAAGCATTGAACGACTAAGTCAAACACAATGAACAGACATTGAAAAAGGCTCGCATTGTTAGCCCAATGTTTTGAGTATTTATCTGTGTTTTCATCAATTTAATACATTTAATGGGGCAAACCTAAATCCAAAAACAGCAAAAATGAAAGTAAGGAGTTTATTGATTGCATTAGCAATCACATTTAGTGGATTTGTCAGCGCGCAATCAATAGCCGCAATAGCTAAAAAAGGAAATAAAGTTGGATTTATTGATAAATCAGGAAACTGGTTAATAGAGGCAAAATTTGATATTGTGCAAACATTTAAGGGTGATTATGCTTTGGCAAAAGTGAACGGCAAATGGGGCACGATAGACAAAAAAGGTACCTGGGTTATTCCAGCTAAATTCGAGAGACTAAGTATTCCAGAAGACGGTTACGCTATGGCTATGTTAGATGGGCTATGGGTTGTTATAAATGATAGAGGAGAAACCGTTTACAAAAACACAGAGTATAAAAAAATAGCTAAATTAGGTAATGGAATGTTGGTTGGTTATATGAAAAAAACCTCGGATTATATTGACGTTTCCACCGGTGAAAAGGTAGCAACTCCAATAGAATCAAAATCGCTAAATCAATTTAGTGACGGATTGGCAAGATTTAAAGAAAATAAGTGGGGCTATATTGATAAAACTGGCTCATATAAAATTAAGTCGCAGTTCGATGATGCGAAAGATTTTAAAGATGGAAAAGCGCTAGTAAAATCTGCTGGCAAATGGGGTCAGATAGATTTAAATGGCGCATGGATAATACCAGCCGAATTCGATAAAATACAAGGGTATAGAAAAGGGCAAGCAATTGCAAAACAAAACGGGAAGACAGGCATAATTGATGAGAAAGGAAACTGGGTAGTAAAACCACAATATGAAAAACTTAGATTGTTTAATAGTGGAATGGCGTTCGCCACCAAAGGCGGTGTAAAAGGATATGTAAACAAGGCAGGAGAATTCAAGCCAGGACCTGCTAGTGCTGCTGCAATTTATCCATTTTCTGATGGTTACGCGATGATTAAAGTAGCAGATAAAATTGGATACATGAATACCAAGCTCGAAATAGTTATTGAACCAAAATATACCAAAGCACTAGATTGGGGAGGAGTGTTTGGAAGAGTAATGATTGGTGAAAATTGGGCATTAGTAAATGAAGCTGGAGAAGAGTTTGAAATTTTGAATGTTCAGAAATTTTACAAGTTTCATGGGGATTTGATGGCCTTTAAATCGAATAATAAATATGGATATATTGATAAAACAGGTAAAGTTATTATTAGACCTATATATACGAGTGTTGAAGACGAATATCTATATAATGTAACATCCAGAGGTGGATTGGGCATTTTCAACAAATCCTTATATCAAGCCCCGAATAGAGATGTAAACGGTTTCATATTGTCTAACAGAAATGGAAAATATGGTGCAGTAGACAAAACGGGAAAAGAAGTAATTCCGTTTCAATTTGACGACATCAAAGCTTTTTATCCGTTCTAAATAGTTCGGGTTTTTTATCTCCGTGTTTTTGCTGATGAATGCGAAGCTTTTAAGTATACACAGAATCAGATCAACGATGAGCTGTATTGAGAATTAATTAAGGAATAAAATTTGTTATAGAAAAGCCTCAATTAGTTGAGGTTTTTTATTTAATAACTTTACACCATGCTTTTTCAATTTTCACTTCGAACGCGTATTTATATCTCGATGCTGATGATGATAATGATTTCTTTTATCATTATTGGAGTAGTTACTGTGCGCCATTTTATGGTAGAAAATGAGGAGTACCATCAAAATAGGTTAGAAAGAAAAGAAACAGCAGTTATAAAAAGTATTGGGTATTTTCTTGAAAGAGAAGGTATCTATACTAACCCTGATTCTGTGATGGTATTGTTTTCAGATAAGATTACCGAGATTGCAGACATTAATAACCTCGACATAAATATCTTCAATCTAAAAGGAGAGCTACTAATCACATCGCACTCAGATTATTTTGAAAAGGGTGTTTTTGTATTTCAGTTAAAAGAAAACATATTAACGGAACTTTCCTCAGGAAATAATAGATTATTAAAAGAAATTGATGGAGACACATTGTCAATTCTTTCCACTTATCGTTACATGAATAATATTGACGGAAGGCCGATCGCGATAATAAACCTCCCCTATTTTCAGGAAAATAAAGTGAGTCAGAAAGAGATAAGAGATTTTTTAGTAACACTTTCTGAAGTGTATTTATTTCTGTTTTTGGGAGCGGCAATTGTTGCTTATTTCCTTTCAAATTATATTACGGGGTCGATTCAAACCATTGGGGCGAAACTGAAACAGATTTCTTTAAGTAAAAGGAACGAACCTCTTGAGTGGAATAGTAACGATGAAATAGGAACTTTAGTTAAGGAGTATAATAGAATGTTATCAGAATTAGAACGAAGCGCCGAATTGCTAGGCCAATCTGAGAGGGAAAGTGCCTGGAGAGAAATGGCAAAACAAGTTGCACATGAAATTAAAAACCCTTTAACTCCAATGAAGCTAAGCGTTCAGCACCTAGAGAGAACACTTGCTCAAGATTCTGATGATTGGAAATTACGTCTGCAACGATTTTCAAACAGTATTGTTGAGCAAATTGACACTCTCTCAGATATAGCAAGTGAGTTTTCAAATTTTGCTAAAATGCCACAAGCTAAAACTGAAAAAGTAGATGTTGACAAAACATTAAGACATTCAATAGAGTTATTTAACGAATTACCATCAGCAGAAATAACTTACGAAAACTGTAGTAAAGTTCCGGTTGAAATATTAGCAGATCACAATCAAATTTCAAGAGTATTCAACAATCTACTTAAAAACGCAATTCAAGCAATTCCAGAAAACAGAATCGGTAAAATTAAGGTAAAATTAAATCAGGATCATGAAAGCATATTGATTACAATTCAAGATAATGGCATTGGAATTTCTGAAGCTCGAAAAGCTAAAATATTTACACCAAATTTCACTACTAAAACTTCAGGAATGGGGCTCGGATTAGCAATGGTGAAGAATATTGTGAATAATAGTGAAGGCAAAATTTGGTTCGAAACAGATGAAGAAATTGGAAGTACATTTTTCATTTCTTTTCCTATTTCTCTAAATTCTTAATTAGCATGCTGGGGTGATACTTTTTTTGAATCGTAAAACTTTTGAGTACAACTATTACATTTGCAATAAAATTATCAACTATGGTTTACAGCAACATTCTAGTAGAAACAGAAGTTAGCACTCAAATTATTACGATTAATCGACCCGATAAATTGAATGCGTTGAATAAAGAAACGATCGAAGAATTAGGAGATGCTTTTTCCGAAGCAGAATCTAATATTGGAATTAGGGCGATAATTATTACTGGCTCAGGAGAAAAAGCCTTTGTTGCAGGAGCAGATATTTCTGAATTTTATCAATTCAGTGTTGACAAAGGAAAAGAATTGAGTGCAAAAGGGCATAAAATACTATTTGATTTAGTTGAGAATTTGACTACGCCAGTTATTGCTGCAGTTAATGGTTTTGCTTTGGGAGGGGGATTAGAATTAGCCATGTGCAGTCATATTAGAATAGCATCAGACAATGCCAAATTAGGATTGCCTGAAGTAACATTAGGTGTAATTCCTGGATACGGAGGGACGCAGCGTTTGGCTCAATTAGTAGGCAAAGGAAAAGCCAACGAAATGATAATGACAGCAGCTATGATTTCTTCAGAAGAGGCCGAAAAGTGGGGGTTAGTAAATGCTGTTGTTTCGCAAAGTGAATTATTAGAAACAGCCAAAATGATGGCGGCTAAAATAGCTAGAAACTCACCCGTTGCAATTGCTAGCGCGATTCGTTCCATTAATGCAGGCTATAAAGATGGAGTTAACGGTTATCAAACGGAGATCGAAGAATTTGGAATTTGTTTTGGGACTGAAGATTTCAATGAAGGTACTTCTGCTTTTATGGAAAAACGTAAGGCAGTTTTTTCTGGAAAGTAAATTTCACCTAGCGTATCAAATTGACAATGTTTATAAGTTCGTCTCGTTTGGGTCGAACAACACGTTGTATTCATAAAATTTGTTGTTAGGAAAAGTAACCATTGAACAACCCATTACAAAAACTGGCAGGACAAACAGCAATCTACGGATTTAGCAGTATTGTTGGTCGGTTTCTTAACTTTCTGCTCACACCATTATTTGCAGTATATTTTGCAAAAGATCAATTCGGAATCATCACCGAAATGTATGCTTATGTGGCATTTCTAGTTGTGTTTTTAACCTACGGAATGGAAACGGCTTATTTCCGTTTCATGACGTTAGAAGAACAGAGAGATAAACCGGTTTATTCTACAGTGTTGATTTCACTGCTTTCTACCACATTTATTTTTATCGCTAGCGCTGTTGTATTTGCCCAACCTGTTGCTGATTGGCTGCAGTACCCAAATCATACGGAGTATGTAATTTGGTTTTCTATTATCGTGGGGTTAGATGCGGTAAGTTCTATTCCATTAGCCCAACTTCGTGCCGACAATAAAGCTCTCCGTTTTGCTTTCGTCAATTTTGTAAATATTGGAGTTAATATTTCACTCAACCTTTTTTTTATCGTCTATTGTTCTGCTAATTATGAAATAAATAGTAATTGGCTAATAGACACCTTTTACGACCCTAATATTGGCGTCGGTTATGTTTTTATTTCAAATCTTATTGCGAGTATTTTTAAGTTTTTGTTCCTAGCTCCTGGGATGAGACTTAGAGAAGGAATCCAATTCTCGTTATGGAAAAGTATGTTTCGATATTCTTCGCCAATGTTAATTGTTGGTCTTGCTGGAATTGTTAACGAAACAATTGATAGAATATTAATCAAGAAAATAATTTATGCACAACAATTAGAAACTTTGGGTTCGCAAGCCGCGAATACTTTCGCTCAAGAACAAAATGGAATTTATGGAGCGAATTATAAATTGGCAATGATTATCAGTATGTTTATTCAAGCTTATCGTTATGCAGCTGAACCGTTTTTTTTCAAAGAAGAGCAGAAGAAAGATTCTAAAGAAACTTATGTGAAAATCATGAACTATTTCATTATTGTAGTTGCGTTTATGTTTCTTGTTATTACTTTATACATAAGCATATTTAAATATTTTATTCCGAATCCGGATTTTTGGGGGGGCCTGCACATAGTTCCAATTTTACTTGCTGCTTATGTCTGTCTGGGGATTTATTATAACCAATCAATTTGGTATAAGCTCTCACAAAAAACAGGATATGGCGCAATCATTTCTTTAGCAGGAGCTGTAGTAACAATTACAATAAATTTACTATTTATTCCTATATACGGATACACAGCAGCGGCTTGGGCTACATTATCTTGCTATTCCTTTATGATGATAATTTCTTATTTTATTGGTCAAAGACACTATCCTATACCATATAATATCAAGAAATTTTTCATGTATGCAGGCACAGCATTAGCAATTTATATTTTCAGTATTAAAGGAAGATCTTTTGAAATGCTTTCCCTGTCTGGGTATATAATTAACACAATTTTATTGATCCTATTTATAGTATTAGCCTATTTCATAGAAAAAAGTGAGTTTAAAATACCTCGAAGTGGTTAACCGATTTACATTCTTTGTAGCTTTACAAGCTGGACAAAACGTATTGAGATGGAAGATTTACATGTTAAAATAATTAATAAGTCAAAAAACAATTTGCCGCAATACGAAACCCCGTTCTCGGCAGGTTTAGACTTAAGAGCTGATCTTGAAATTTCAATAGTTTTAACGCCCATGCAACGGAAACTTATTCCAACGGGGTTATATATAGAATTGCCAACAGGATATGAAGCTCAAATTCGTCCAAGAAGTGGATTGGCGTATAAAAAAGGAGTGTCAGTTTTGAATAGTCCAGGCACCATTGACGCTGATTATCGAGGCGAAGTAGGAGTGCTGCTCATTAACCTATCAAAGCAAGTTGTGACAATTGAACCAAAGGAGAGAATTGCGCAAATGGTCGTTGCTAAACATGAACAAGTTAATTGGCTAGAAACAAAAGAAATTACAGAGACACAAAGAGGAGCTGGAGGATTTGGCAGCACTGGAAATAAATAATAGATAAAAGATGAAAATAATAGTTCCAATGGCTGGAATGGGGAAAAGAATGAGACCCCATACACTTACCGTTCCTAAGCCGTTAATTCCAATTGCGGGTAAGCCTATAGTTAAAAGACTGGTTGAGGATATTGCAAAAGTTTGTGATGAAAAAATTGTTGAAGTGGCATTTATCATTGGAGACTTTGGCAACGAAGTGGAGGAAACTTTGATCGGAATCGCTGAAGCAATTGGGGCAAAAGGGAGCATCTGTTATCAGCGTGAAGCGCTAGGTACAGCGCATGCGATACTATGCGCACAAGATTATCTGGATGGCAAAGTAGTTGTTGCGTTTGCTGACACCTTGTTTAAGGCTAATTTTAAATTAGATGATTCACAAGATGGAATTATTTGGACAAGTAAAGTAGATGACCCTAGTGCTTTTGGGGTAGTAAAATTAGGAGAAAATGGAAATGTTGAGGCGTTTATAGAGAAACCTCAACAGTTTATTTCCGACCAAGCTATAATCGGCATTTATTATTTTAAAGATGGTGAATATTTAAGAACCGAATTACAGTACTTAATTGATAATGATGTTCGTATTAAAGGGGGGGAGTTTGGATTAACGGACGCCCTAGAAAACATGAATAGCAAAGGAACTTCATTTAGTATAGAAACTGTTTCTGAGTGGTTAGATTGTGGGAATAAAAATGCCACTGTATACACAAATCAAAGAGTATTAGAGTTCATAAAAGATGAAAACTCATCTTCAAGCAATGCCGCCTTGAACAATTCTAAAATAATAGAACCCTGTTATTTTGGGGAAGGCGTTGAAGTTGAAAACTCAACTGTTGGCCCGCATGTTTCGCTTGGTGCCGGCACGAAAATTTTTGGTTCGATAATTGAAAACACAATTATTCAGTCAAATTCTATGATTACAGATTCTGAACTTAGTAATACTATGATAGGAAACTTTGTTTCTTTTTCCGGTAAAAGTAGTGATGCAAGTATTGGTGATTACTCTCAAGTTAAATTGCATTAATTGAATAAGCCGTTTTTAATATTATTTACTTTTTTTTCTTCTTATCGAAGTGTAATAGATAGATTGACACTTTTGGTAATTCTTTTGGCTTTAACATCCTGTGGGGGAACGTCAAAAGTTACTTCTAGAAAATACGATGGGCTAAATAACTCTGAGCTCAGTGATAAGCAGAATCAAAAGATTCAAGTTTTATTCTTTGATGGGCTCAAAGAAAACGCATTAGAAAATTATGACCGTGCCGAAAATAATTTTCTTTCTATTATAAAAATAGACAAAAAGCATGCTGCATCATTCTATCATTTAGCATTAATTTATGAATTAAAACAAGATTACGAGAGGGCCCTTGGTTGCGCGAAGCAGGCAGCTCAGATTGACTCACACAATGAATGGTATCGATTAGTTTTAGCGGGGATATATGAGCTTAATGCTGAATATTCAGAGGCGTCTAAGCTATACGAAGAAATTACAACCACCAATCCAAAGAACATAGATGCTTATTATTATTGGATAAACTCGTTAGCAGCGGAAGGTAATTGGAAGGATATGATAAAAGTAATGAACCTACTTGAAGGTGAAATGGGGTTTTCTGAAGAGCTTGCCATGGAGCGTAAAAAGTTGTACTTGCGCCAAGGGGATGTTAACGGGGCCATTAATGAGGTCGAAGGAATTCTAGAACAAGATCCAAATAATACTAAATATTTAAATTTACTAGCCGAATTGTATCAAAAGAAAGGCGAACCAGAAAATGCACTTAAAATTTTCGATAAAATCGTTTTTCTCAGGCCAAACGATCCATACGTTCACCTTTCGCTTTCAGATCATTATAAAAATCTAGGGAACGAAGAAAAATCTAGGGAAGAATTGCGGTTGGCTTATAAAAATCCTGACTTAGGAGTTGATGCCAAGGTTAGAATCTTACTTGGTTATTTCACCTTGGAAGGAATAAAGGAAGGAAAGACAGCAGAAGCATTTGAGCTCGGAAAGGTAATAACCGATGTACACCCAGAAGATGCAAAATCCCATTCAGTTTATGGTGATTTACTTTACCGGTTAGATAGCAGTAAATTAGCTCTTTTTCATTACAGGAAGGCCATATCACTCGATGAGAGTAAATTTGTTTTATGGACTCAAGTACTAATTTTAGAATCTGAGCAACAAGATTTTGAATCGATGTATTCGGATGCCACCAAAGCGATAGAATTGTTCCCTGCCCAACCATCTTTCTATTTATTCAAGGGTATTTCTGCGATTCAAAAAAAGAAATATGAAGAAGGAATTAAGGCATTAAATTCAGGTAAAGACTTAGTTTATGATAATAATCAAATGCTGGCCCAGTTTTATTCAACACTAGGGGATAGTTATTACAAAATGGAAAATCATTTAGCCTCTGATTCTGCTTACGATAAATCGTTGGAATATGATCGAGATAACGTCTATGTTCTGAATAATTATAGTTACTACCTTTCTCTGCGAAAAAAGAATTTATTGAAAGCCGAAGCTATGTCAAAAAGAAGCAACGAACTTTCTCCCCGTTCACCTTCATTCGCTGATACTTATGGATGGATATTATACCAAGAAGGGAAATACGATGAGGCGAAGCTATGGCTGGAAAATGCGATTGATTATGGAGCAGGTAAAAACGGGGTAATTCTAGAACACTATGGCGATATATTGTATAAGTTAGATGATTTTGAAGGGGCCAAGCAGCAATGGATTAAGGCGAAACAAACTAAGCAAGGCTCGGAGCTATTAGATCAAAAAATTAAGACAGGAAAATTGATTGATTAGAGAATGAAGCTCCTGCGATTTATATCATTTATGTTATTTGTTCTTTTAACTCAGGCTTGCTCTAAAAACAATATCAATACAAAGAAAAAATTACCTTATAAGTCAACCTCTTTTTTGCTGGAGAAGCTTCACGAAAATGAGCTGAAATGCGAATGGTTTGCTGCGAAAATAGGTGTTGCATTTGTATCTGATAAAATGTCTGATTCATTTAAGATGCATGTCCGTGTAAGGAATGATAGCGCGATTTGGATTTCAGCTACTTATTATTCTGTTGAAGCCGCACGTTTTTTAATAACTCCCGATACGGTCAAATTCATGGATAGAAAAAATAAGAAATATTTTATTGGTGATTTTGCATATATCAATAAAAAATTCAATGTTGAGTTAGATTTCGAGTCCTTACAATCACTTATTTTAGGAAAAGGATCGAATATTTCAGAATTTGAGAAGCTAAAATCATATTCATCAAGCGAACACTACAATATAAGTAGTATTGGAAAGCGGGAGAAAAATCGGGCGGATAAAAAAGGTGCCCAAAAAGCAAAAACTGACGTTGCTTTAACAGTGTCAGTTTATCCCGCCACATTTAAGGTTTCTAGAATTATTTTGCAAGATTTTAAGCAGCATAAGTCGTTAAAAGTCGATTTTGAAAAGTATCAAAAAGTTGAGGGACAGCTTGCGCCTAAACAGACCGAATTGAATATCGTAGCTGATCAAAATTTGGAAGCGTCTATTGAATATTTGAAGATAACAATGAATAAACCGCTCAAGCTGTCGTTTACGATACCCGAGAAGTATGAAAAAATGGAATAAATATTCGTTGGCTGTTTGGTTTCTTCTTGTCGCACAGTTTGCGTTTTCTCAAACTACCGAGATAACTAAATTACAGAAAGAAAAAAAAGCGAACCAAAAGCAGCTAGAACAAAATACAAAGCAACTTAAAGAAACTACTCGCAAAAAACAGCTGTCTATGACTGAATTGTTTATGCGTCAAAACGGTATTGCTTTGAGAGAGAATCAGATTTCGATTATTAGAAGGGAGATTCGAGCAGTAAATAAGCAAATTAGAAAAACTGACGACCTTATTAAAAAGATGGAGGAGGATCTCAAAAAATTAAAAGATGAATACGCTGAAATGGTTTATTACGCATATAAGAATCGTAACTCATACGATCGATTAATGTTTGTGTTCGCTGCGGAAGATTTTAACCAAGCATACAAGCGTTTGAAATACTATCAACAATATGCCGAGTATCGAGAAAAGCAAGCAGGACATATAATGAAAACACAAGAAATTTTGGCTGATAAAATAGCGGAATTAAACTTACAAAAAAGAAGTAAAGAATCATTATTAGAAATTGAACAACATGAAAAGAATTCATTAGCGGCAGAGCGAGATCATTTTAATAATTTGTTTAATGAGCTAAAATCGGATGAGAATAAACTCAAAAAGGAAATAAAGAAACAACAAAAGCAGCAAAAGAAATACGCTGCCGCAATTAATAAAGCGATAATCGATTATCAAAAGGAAATGGACCAATTTGGTGACATCGCAAGAACACCGGAGCTAGATGCGCTCGAAAAAAACTTCATTAAAAATAAAGGTAAGTTGCCTTGGCCTGTTGAAGCAGGCACAATTGGTGGAACTTTTGGAACGAAAAGCCACCCATTATATCCTAGTTTAAAAATCACCAACAATGGAATAGACTTTAACACAACAGAAGGAGGTTCAGCGCGTTCTGTTTTTGCTGGTGAAGTGAGTGGAATAATCATTATTGCAGGTGCAGGAAAAACAGTTATGGTTCGCCATGGAGACTATCTCACTATTTATTCTAATTTGTCAGAAACATTTGTGCAGAAAGGAGATAGAGTTGAAGTAAAACAGTTGATTGGAAAGGTCTTAACAGATGATGAGAAAACCCAGGTACACTTCGAAGTACGAAAAGGGGAGCACGTTTACAACCCATCTGACTGGTTGTATAAAACGAAGTAGTTAGTCTTGTGCCAATCTTCGTTCTAGAATATGCAGAGAAGCACGGTATAGTTTATTCGAATTCGCTACATTTGTATTAAAATCAATAGTAATGAACTTATTAATATTATTATTTTCTCCGGGGCCAACAGAAATCATTATCATTCTTGTTATTGTATTACTGCTTTTTGGTGGTAAAAAAATCCCGGAATTAATGAAAGGTTTAGGAAAGGGCATGAAAGAATTTAAAGATGCCTCTAAAGGAGAAGACAGTTCTACTCCTGAAAAGAAGGATTAGTTGTCTTAAACATCCTTTAGTTAATAATTCCTTTTTCCGAGAGTTTTCTCTTTAGTCGATTTCATCACTTTTGCATAATCGCTGCAACAAATCTGTTGTGTATTGCATATATACTAAAGGATGAAGCAATTTTTAATCATAATATTTTCCATTTATTCTCTTTCCGTTTTCGCAGAGAAGAACATGACTGACACCATTTTTGTCTCAACTCCGGAAGTAGATTCCATAATAATCAGCCCTGACGATCCCGTTTTATTGACTCTTGATAAAATGATGTCAGAGGCCTTTTTTGAGGCCAACCCTCTAATCACAGACACAAGTTTGTTAGATGTGGGCGGGTTTTGTGCAGATTCAGTTCCAGTTTATAGTGATGAATACTATATTGAGAAGCTGGCGGAGCTGGATGAACAATCTCCTTTTAATCTTGATTACAATAAAAATGTAAATGGTTTTATTAAGTTGTATACTCTGCGTAGAAGAGAGCTCACCTCTAGGTTGTTAGGTCTGTCTCATATGTATTTTCCTATGTTCGAAGAAAGCTTAGCAAAATACGATTTACCACTTGAATTTAAGTACTTAGCAATTGTAGAGAGCGCACTGCAACCAACGGCAAAATCGAGAGCTGGCGCAACTGGACTGTGGCAATTTATGTATGCCACGGGTAAAATGTACCACCTTAATTCAAATTCTTATTACGACGACAGAAGAGACCCATATTTAGCGACAGAAGCAGCATGTCAGTATTTTGAACAGTTGTATAGTATGTATGGAAACTGGGAGTTAGTATTGGCAGCCTATAATTGTGGACCAGGTAATGTAAATAAAGCAATCAGACGTTCTGGTGGTAAAAAAGACTATTGGGACTTATGGCCTTATCTACCTAGAGAAACAAGAGGCTATGTTCCGGCATTTATTGCAGTAAATTACGTGATGAATAACGCAACTGCACATAACCTATATCCAATAGAACCGCAAACAACTTTTTTCGAGTATGATACTGTATATGTGAAAGAAGAAGTATCATTCGATCAAATTTCTGAAGCATTAGAAATAGAGATGGAATTGCTTATATTTTTAAACCCTAGGTATACTAGAATGTATATTCCCTTATCAGATAAGCCAAATGTGCTATATCTTCCGCAAAATAAGGTTGGATTGTTCCTCGAAAATGAAGCAACTGTATATGCCTATAATGAACCTTCTCCAGAGGTGCTAGCAGCAAAGGAAGAAGAGGAAAGAATTATACGTGAGACAACAGAAATTCATACTGTTCGTAATGGTGAGTATCTAGGGCTGATTGCTGAACGTTACCATGTTGGGGTTTCTGAAATCAAAGCATGGAACAATCTCCGAAGTAACAATCTTAAAATAGGCCAAAAACTAACAATCTACATAGATAAGGACTATGCAGCTCATCCTAAGAAGCCCGTTAATAAAGGAGCGACGGCATCTACAAGTAGCAGTGCAAAGTATTATACCATTAAAAAAGGGGACACTCTATGGGATGTAGCAAATACAAAAGGAATGAGTGTAAATGAGTTACAACGTTTAAATTCTAACTTGAATTTTAAGCGATTGCAGCCAGGCATGAAAATTGTTGTCGGGGCAGGAAGTTAAATCGGTTTGCCATAGCTTACATAGGGCAGCATAGACAAGTAACCTTATCTGAATATATGCGAAAGTTTGTTCTTCTTCTAATCATTGTTTCTTTAATCGCTTGTGAATCTAACCAAGATTATAAATTGGGATATTCGGGCTCTCCTAATGAAATTGTTGTAGTTACTTCTCAAGAACAATGGGCAGGCTGGATTGGATCAACTATTCAAAAATATTTTGCTGAATACGAAACAATTCTTCCTCAAGCTGAACGAAAATTTTGGATAATAAACATCGATGAAGAAAATTTCGGAAGCTTGTTTCAAACACACCGAAACGTGATGCTCATCGACATAAAAAAAGGGGCCGAACCTAAAATAGAATTTCAAAATAGTAAATGGGCCAAGGAACAATTGGTTTGTAAAATAATTGCAAGTTCTGATAAAGAATGCGCGAAGCTTCTGGATGAAAACGGCTCTGAATTGGTTTATAGATTTCATCAGGCAGAGATTGAAAGGCAAATTGCTAAGAATGAAAAATTTGGCCCATCTAACTTAAGTGATAAGCTATTTACGAATCACAAACTAAGGCTAACAACTCAACAAGATTCTTATATCGCGATAGATTCTTCAAATTTTATTTGGATTCGCCTCGAGAGAGAGCAACAAGTAGGAGGGTTCGAGCACCAAATTAGTCAAGGCATACTAATTTATTATTACGATTACAAAGACACCCTGCAATTAGATCCATCAAGATTAATACAGGTCAGAGACTCCGTAACGAAACGAAATGTATCTGGCCCGTCACAGGGTTCTTACATGACTATTTCAACTAGAGGAGAATTGCCAGCATATCAACCCATTAATTATAATGGAGGATATGCAGTTGAGATAAAAGGATTATGGCGAATGGAAAATAACTTTATGGGAGGGCCGTTTATTAGCCTCACGACAGTTGATACACTAAACCATCGAGTGGTCACCGCAGAGGGATATGTTTTTGCGCCACAATTTAAAAAAAGAGATTACCTATATGAGGTTGAAGCAGTGATTAAGTCGTTGAAATTTAAGTAGAAGGCACTAATTTGTCTGCCAACTTCCTGTCATTACTCAATCTAGGGATTTTGTTTTGACCACCCAATTTTCCTTGAGATTTCATATAGGCATTAAATCCTCCAATGGGAACGTTAGTAATTTTCAAGAAATCTAACATATTGCCATCACGCAAGTCTAGGTAATAAGAATTTTTTTCTTGTAAAGCCTTGTCAATATCTGTAATAAAACGATCTAAGTTAGCAGGATTGGAAGCAAACTCAATAAACCATTCATGATGAGCGGCCTCTCCATCAGTTGGATTAGTTTGCGGTGCGACATGAAACTCATTTACTTCACAAGGTTGGGCTTGCTGTGCAATTTTTAATGCGTATTCAACTTCCTCAGCAATAACATGTTCGCCAAAGGCAGAAATAAAATGTTTAATTCGTCCAGTAACAACAATCCTGTAAGGAGAATCAGATAAAAATTTAACGGTATCGCCAATATTGTATCCCCATAATCCCGCGTTAGTGTTTAGAATTAGAACGTAATTAACACCAATTTTCACCTCACTAATCGATAATCGGGATGGATTTTCGTTATGAAACTCATCAACAGGAATAAACTCGTAAAATATACCTTTGTTCAGCACTAACAGAAGCCCTTCTTCTTTTTGTGAGGCTTGATAAGCAATAAACCCTTCTGATGATGGGTAAGTTTCTACTGTGTCGATTTGTTTTCCAATTAACCGTTCAAATACTTGTCGATACGGTTCAAAATTTACTCCTCCATGGACAAATAATGAGAAATTTTTGAATAGTTCTTGAACAGATTTTTTACCTGATTTTTCTATTATTTTTTCAAAATACATTTGCACCCATGGGGGAATTCCACTAATGAGTGTCATGTTTTCATTCATTGTTTCATCGATGATTGCATCTATTTTTGTTTCCCAATCTTCTATACAATTTGTTGCTAAGCTAGGTAAACGATTTTTCAGTAAATAGGAAGGAACATGATGCGCCACAATTCCGGAGAGCCTACCAATTTTAATTCCATTTTCTTCATTTAGTGTAGGACTTCCTTGTAGAAAAATCATTTTGCCATTGATAAAGTCAGTGTTTCCAGACTCATTTATATAGCAAAGTAGAGCATTACGAGCACAATCAATATGGTTCGAGATTGATTCCTTCGAAATCGGGATGTATTTCGTGCCAGAAGTAGTGCCAGAAGTTTTACAGAAGTATATTGGTTTGCCCTTCCAGAGTATGTTTTCCTCCCCTTTTCGAACTTTATCGATGTATGGCTTTAAGTCTTCGTAATCTCTTATGGGCACAGCTTTTTTAAAATCCTCATAAGTCGTAATAGAAGAAAAATTATGGTCTTTTCCGAATGCAGTTGCTGAAGCTTTTTCAATTAACTCACGAAAGACTTTTTGTTGAGTCTCTACAGGCCTTTCCGCCCATTTTTTAATTTTCTTAACTGCGGCTGTCGCATAGATTTTACCAAGTTTCGATTTTACCCCCATAATTTTTCAATTTGTTGCGGGAAATATTTATGTTCTAGTTCATGAATTTTGGCTGCCAAGGTTGTTACGGTGTCGAACTCTGATACTTTGCATTCACGTTTATGTATGATCTCTCCTTTATCAAAATGTTCGTTTACATAATGAATAGTTATGCCTGATACAGATTCTTTATTTTCTATTACAGCCTGGTGCACGCGCTCCCCATACATTCCTTTGCCACCATATTTAGGCAATAAGGCAGGGTGAATATTAATGATTCGATTTGGGAATGCGGCTATTAAAACGGGGGGAATCTTCAATAAGAATCCTGCGAGGACAACATAATCAATTTTATGAAACTTCAGTTCTTCTATTAACGAACCATTCTCAAGGTCTTTTCTATTAAAAACTGTTGAGGTTATCCCAAGATTTTTAGCCCTTGTTAATACATATGCATCGGATTTATTAGCAGCAATTAAACAAACGTTTAGTGAATCATGATTGGCAAGGTGATTTGCAATTGCTTCTGCATTAGTCCCACTGCCAGAGGCGAGTATGGCGATATTTTTCATTTGAGCTATTGGTTTAAATTTACTCAATGCAAACTTAATATCATTAGATGAGTTGAGTGTTTAATTGTCTACTCAATTTTCTTGAAAAATAGGTTTAGGCGTTTGTTTTGTTAGCACAATTTCGTAAACAAATCTTTTGGAACCCGGAGATACAACCTATATTATAAATATAATTTGGCAAAGGGTTAGCCGAATATACAAATACACCGGCTCCGATGAGTTTTTTAGCGAAAGTATTAAATCTATCAGAAAACAAAAGTCTTTTTTATTGACCCCTATTAGATATACATCTAGTAACTTAATGTTGCTTAATTTATATGCGGAATCAATAAAAAATATAGAAGAATATTAGACTTGATAAAATAATTTTGAATTTATAAGCAAAAACACATTTCTTTGCAATGATTTAAAAACTTAAAATCTAAATAATATGTCTGATATTAAAACCAGAGTTGTAGCAATTATAGTTGACAAATTAGGAGTTGACGAAGGAGAAGTAACAGAAGCAGCAAGTTTCACAAATGACTTAGGTGCCGATTCACTTGACACTGTTGAGTTGATTATGGAATTCGAAAAGGAATTCAATATCGCTATTCCAGATGATCAAGCTGAAAACATCGCTACTGTAGGAGAAGCAGTGCAATACATTGCAGATAACGCAAAGTAATTTTCACATAAAATAGTTAGATGCAGTTAAAACGAGTTGTTGTAACAGGGATTGGTGCATTAACACCAATAGGTAATACTACCGATGAATATTGGCAAGGATTGATTAATGGTGTTTCTGGGGCAGCACCCATTACTCGTTTTGATGCTTCTAAATTTAAAACTCAATTTGCTTGCGAGGTAAAAGGGTTTAATACTGAAGACCATTTTGACAGAAAGGAAGGGCGAAAGCACGACCTTTATTCAAAATTTGCTATGGTTGCTTCTTCTGAGGCTGTTGCAGATTCTGGTATTAATGAAGAAAACACAGATCTAGGTCGTATAGGAGTAATCTGGGGTTCTGGAATAGGTGGGTTAGAAACCTTTAGAGATGAGGTAGGAGACTTCATCAGAGGTGATGGAACGCCTAGATTCAATCCATTCTTTATCCCAAAAATGATTGCAGACATTGCTTCAGGTAATATTTCAATTAAGCATGGCTTCAGGGGACCGAATTTTACAACAGTTTCTGCTTGTGCTTCATCAACAAACGCATTGGCAGACGCGTTCAATTATATCCGCTTAGGAAAAGCTGATGCGATTGTAACTGGAGGTTCGGAAGCTGCGGTTAATGAGCCAGGGGTTGGAGGTTTTAATGCTCTTCATGCGTTATCGACTCGTAATGATTCTCCAGAAACTGCTTCACGTCCGTTCGATTTGGATCGAAATGGCTTTGTATTAGGAGAGGGCGCTGGGGCGGTTATACTTGAAGACTATGAGCACGCTAAATCTAGAGGAGCAAAAATATATGCAGAGATGACAGGAGCTGGACTGTCTGGCGATGCTCATCATATTACTGCACCACATCCAGAAGGATTAGGCGCCACAGCAGTTATGCTTGATGCACTTAGTGATATGAACATGGACCCAAGTGAAGTTGATTACATTAACGTGCATGGCACATCTACTCCTCTTGGAGATTTAGCAGAAAGTAAAGCTATTCTTAAGGTGTTTGGAGAAAGCGCCTATAAATTGAATATAAGTTCATCTAAATCAATGACAGGTCATTTGCTTGGTGCCACTGGGGTTATTGAGGCGATAGCTTGTATATTGGCTGTTAAGAATGATATTGTCCCACCGACAATTAACCACTTTACTGATGATCCAGCATTCGACCCCAAATTGAACTTTACGTTCAATAAAGCAGAGAAAAGAACAGTTCGGGCGGCTCTGAGTAATACGTTTGGTTTTGGAGGTCATAACGCTTCAGTTGTGTTTAGAAAACTTAGTTAAGACTTGGGTCTTTTCGATTTTCTATTCCCTAAAAAATATAATAAACAAAAACTTCCTATTGAAATTCAACAATTAGTTGGTTACCAAAAAGGCGAATTGCAATGGTATGAGCTTGCTTTTACACATAAATCTATTCTTAAAAAAGAACATAGAGAGATGCCTGGCAAGAGTAACGAGCGCCTTGAGTTTTTAGGAGATGCCATACTCGATTCTGTAGTTGCAGATTATTTATTCAATTCATTTCCTGAGCATGACGAAGGTATTTTAACACAAATGCGCTCTAAATTTGTTAGCAGAAAACATCTTTATATAGTTGCAAAAGAGATTAATTTAGATTGCGTTCTAAAAGCTTCTTTAGGTAAAAATAACCAATCTCAATCGATTTATGGGAATGCTTTAGAGGCATTAATAGGGGCAATCTATCTTGATAAGGGATATGAAGAGGCGGCAGCGTTTATTAAAAAGATAATGCTTAGGTCAGACCAAGTTAATAAAGTTCTTAAGTCCAACACTGATTTTAAGAGCAAATTGTTGGAGTGGTGCCAGCAGGAGAAAAGGAAATTGAAATTCACGACCGAAGCAGACGATAACTTGTTATTTACTAGTGAATTAAAAATAGACGGAAAGTTAGTGGCTAAGGGGTTGGCAAAAAACAAAAAGCAAGCAGAGCAGCAAGCATCGAAAAAAGCATTTGAATTAATTATCGATCAAGCATAGTTTTCGTAACCTTGCAACTAATGGCAATAAAGAAACTTGTTCTGGATTATGACTATGACTTCCTTTTAATAGGGATATTGTCTTCCGCACCTGATTACAAGTTGTGCTGGGGGATAAATAAAGTGCTTAATATTGTATTGAAAAAAGAGAAAGATTTAGAACTACAATTGCACAATAATGAAAAGAATGAAGGGCTTCAATTAACATTTGAAAAGCCGGAGATGACTCCACAATATTCAATGTACACTTATTATAATGAGGTAACCCATCTCAGGTATACCGTTGCTTCGAATAGATCGATAAGTGGGTTACTGATAAAAGAGGAGCAGAGTGTAGATTTTTTTTTAGTAGTGGAAGGGCTGCATGATGATTTAAACAAAGGGGATAGGATAGTGAACGATTTAAGAGAACAAAGAGAAATAATAACGGCATATAAGATTGACCCAAACAATCTTAAATCGAAGCAAAATCTTATTTTTGGATGATTAAATGAAGGGTTGACTATCGTCAATTAAAGGATTAGATTGCAACTATGATTTTCACACTCCCTGATTTGGAGTACAATCGATAGACTAAGTATGAATAAAACAAAGATAATTGCCACAATTGGTCCGACTTCCGCATCTAAGGAAATGCTGAAAAAAATCATTGTTGCAGGCGCTAATGTTTGCCGAATTAATTTTTCTCACGGCACACATGATGATCATTTACAAGTTATAAACTCTGTAAGAGCGTTAAATACTGAACTTGGAATTCATACGGCCATACTCGCAGATTTGCAAGGTCCAAAGTTAAGAGTTGGTATAGTAGCTGAAGGAAGTAAATTGGTAAAAGGAAAGCGGTTGGTTTTTACAACCAAAGAGTGTGAGGGCAGTTCTGAAAAAGTATTCATGACTTACAGTGCTTTTCCAAATGATGTTGCGAAAGGAGATAAGATATTGATAGACGATGGAAAGCTAGTGCTCAAAGCCTTATCATCTAACAAGACAGATGAAGTAGTTGCAGAAGTTCTACAAGGAGGACCGCTTTCTTCAAATAAGGGAGTAAATCTTCCTAATACTAGAATTTCATTGCCCTGTTTAACAAAGAAAGATTTAGTTGATTTAGACTTTGCATTGGAGCATAAAATTGCATGGATAGGGCTTTCATTTGTTCGTTCGGCAAGAGATATTATCGAAATTAAGAAAATTATTGCGGCAAGAGGAGAGCGGTCATTAGTTGTTGCTAAAATTGAAAAACCACAAGCAGTTGCAGATATTGATGCGATTATTCAAGAAACTGATGCAATAATGGTAGCTCGAGGAGACTTGGGTGTTGAAGTTCCTATGCATGAAGTTCCGTTGATTCAAAAACGAATTGTTGAGAAAAGTAGAAAATCGGCGAAACCAGTTATTATTGCTACACAGATGATGGAGACAATGATTGAAAGTCTTACACCAACTCGTGCAGAAGTTAATGATGTTGCAAATGCGGTTACCGATGGTGCTGATGCAGTTATGTTGAGTGGTGAAACTTCGGTAGGCAAATATCCTATTGAAGTGATAAAAATGATGGGAAAGATTATAACCAATGCAGAGACATATCAAGGAATATACAATAAAGAGCAAAAAGCGGTAAGCAACACTAAACGGTTTATAACAGATTCAATATGCTATCAAGCTTGCCGATTAGCAGAAAATGTTTCAGCTAAGGGAATAATAACCAATACCTTTTCTGGGTATACGGCCTTCAAAATATCAAGCTATAGACCCAATGCGGGGATTTATATTTTTACTAGTAACTCCAAAATTTTGAACATGCTAAGCCTTATTTGGGGGGTGCAAGGATTCCATTATGATAAGTTTGTAAGCACTGACCATACAATTGCAGACATTAAGTTTTTTCTAAAAAAAAGTGGATATCTCAAATCAGGCGATCTAGCTATCAATATTGCGAGTATGCCAATTACAGACAAAGGAGAGTCTAATATGTTAAAATTAACACAAGTTTAGAAATGTCAATTAACGTAAATCTATTAAAAGAAATTTGTGAAGTAGCTGGTACTTCAGGTTTTGAGCAAAGAATAAGAGAGGTAGTTTTAAGAGAAGTTACCCCTTTAGTTGATAAGGTATCAATTGACAATCTGGGGAATATTGTTGCCGTGAAAAATGGCAAGGGAGACAAGAGGGTTATGATTGGCGCCCATATGGATGAAATTGGCTTTATTGTTACGCATGTTGATGATAAAGGCTTTGTAAGATTTCATACCTTGGGTGGTTTTGACCCAAAAACATTAACTGCCCAGCGCGTTGTTGTTCATGGAACAGAAGATCTTATCGGAGTAATGGGCAGTAAGCCTATTCATGTAATGTCTCCCGAAGAAAAAACTAAAATGCCTAAAACAACAGATTACTTTATCGATTTGGGAATGCCTAAGGAGGAAGTAGAAAAGATTGTAAGTGTTGGCAATCCAATTACTCGTCAACGGGAGTTGATTGAAATGGGGAACTGTGTTAACTGCAAGTCGATTGATAATCGTGTTTCGGTATTTATTTTAATTGAAACGTTACGTTTACTAAAAGATGTTCCATATGACGTTTATGGAGTATTTACAGTGCAAGAAGAATTAGGAATTAGAGGAGCGAATGCAGCAACTCTAGCCGTGAAACCAGATTTTGGCTTTGGTTTAGACACAACTATAGCTTATGATGTTCCTGGAGCATCTCCGCAGGAGATGGTTACTAAGTTGGGTGAAGGAACTGGGATTAAAATTATGGATTCTTCAACAATTTGCGATTACCGCATGGTAGATTACATGAAGAAAACAGCAGACAAAAACAAGATTAAGTGGCAGCCAGAGATTCTTCCTGCAGGAGGAACTGATACCTCTGGAATTCAACGAATGACCCCAGGGGGATCAATCGCAGGAGCGATTTCAATACCTACTCGTCATATTCATCAAGTAATCGAAATGGCAGACAAGGGCGATATTCAAGCTTCTATTGACTTACTTAAAGTGTGCTTAGAAGATTTAGATAAATACGACTGGGGGTTTAGTCAGCGGCTCTAAATTGCTCTAAAAATCGCACATCGTTTTCGAAAAACAAACGAAGGTCGTTTACTTTGTATTTCAACATCGCGATACGTTCTATACCCATTCCGAAAGCATAACCAGTATATTCTTTAGGGTCTATTCACAATTGATGAGTACGTTTGGGTCTACCATTCCGCAGCCAAGTATTTCCACAAATCCAGTATACTTGCAAATGTTACAGCCTTTTCCAGAGCAGATGTTACAGGAAATATCCATTTCTGCACTTGGTTCGGTAAAAGGAAAGTAAGAAGGTCGCAAACGAATTTCAGTTTTGTCACCAAACATTTCTTTTGCAAAGTATAGAAGTGTTTGCTTTAAGTCGGCAAACGATACATTTTTGTCAATGTATAATCCTTCCACTTGATGAAAAATGCAATGCGCTCTTGCAGAAATTGCTTCGTTTCTAAAAACACGACCAGGAGAAATAGTTCTAATAGGTGGCTCACTATTTTCCATTACTCTCACTTGCACAGAAGAAGTATGAGTTCTTAATGCTATGTCGGGATTCCTTTCTACGAAAAAGGTATCCTGCATATCTCTAGCTGGGTGTTCTTCGGGAAAATTTAGAGCCGTAAAGTTGTGAAAATCGTCTTCTATTTCTGGCCCTTCAGAAACAGTAAACCCTATTCGAGAAAAAATTTCAATTATTTCGTTTCTTACAATCGACAATGGGTGTCTAGAACCCTGGCCAATAGAATTAACTGGTCTTGTGGCGTCAACGGCAGCGTAACTCGATTTCGTGCTTGATGAAGCACCTGCTTTCAAAGCATTTATTTTTTCTTCAGCTTTAGTTTTAAGTTCATTTAATTTTTGTCCAAAAGCTTTTTTATGCTCATTCGGAACTGATTTAAAATCAGCGAAAAGCGCTTTGATTGCTCCCTTAGAACCTAAGTATTTTATACGTAATTGCTCAGCTTCTTCAGCGGTGTTGGCAACTAATTCATCAACTTCGGCCAGTACTTTATCAACTTTTTCGAGCATGGAATCTAATTCTTTTGCAAAAATAGGGATTTCCCTTAGTTGATAACCTTTATGGTTACTTTAATGTCATTAACGGGTCGATCTCCTGTTTGTGTGGAAACAGCAGCTATTAAATCGATAATATCTAACCCTTGAATCACTTCTCCAAACACTGTATATCCTCCATCAAGATGCGGTGTGCCGCCAATTTCTTCATACGCCTTTAATTGCTCAGCAGTATATGCTGTTGGGGTTTTCTCGTATTCCATATTAATAATTGGCTCAATCTCTTTTATTAGCAAGTTCATCGCTTCTTGATCTTGAGCTTTTTTTATTCCGGTTAACCGAACAAGATAAGCGCTGTTTTCTGCCTTTTGAAAAAAGTCGTTCATTAATTGTTGCTTCTTAACTTGAATATTTCTTTTTTGTAACTTTTCCATATCACTAGCAGAGTATTTTCTCCCTTGCACTATATAGAATTGTGAGCCAGAACTTCTCCTTTCAGGATTTACCTTGTCGGGCTGCCTAGCCGCTGCGAGCGAACCTTTTTTGTGAATAAACTTCGAATTGAATTCTGCAGGTATTGTATAACCTGGCCCACCATTTCCCAATTGTGTATCAGGACCAGCACCAATAGAATTCGGATCTCCTCCTTGTATCATAAATTGGTTAATTACACGATGAAATAATGTTCCATCATAGGCTCCTTCTTTTATAAGGTTTAAAAAGTTGTCTCGGTGTAAAGGTGTTTCGTTGTATAATTTCACTTTAATAACACCATATGAAGTGGTTATTTCAACAATTTTTTCTGTGTCATTTATGAATGAGGAGAAAGAAACCAATATTGCCAATAAAAAGGGTATTACTACTTTGAGTTTCATCACGTTAAAAAGTATTACATTTGTTATTGAACTTAATTTAAGTTTTTGCGTAGTAGGCAATGATAAGAAAATTTGAGCATTATGAAACGAACAATTAAACAGTTAATCCTTATCCCAGTAGCCATTTTAGGGCTAATTATTGGAACTTCTTCTTGTAAGAAAAAAGAACCAGCTAAGGCTGAAATAACTGTGGAAGATATTGATGGAAATAGAGTTCCTAACGCGAATATCACGATAAGTTGTACACCGATTTCCAAAACTGAATGTAAAGAAGGGATTGAACAAGAGGGAACATCAAATTCTGCAGGAAAAGCTGAATTTGAATGGAGTCATTCTGCAATTTATGGCTCCGATGATGTTGGTTTTGCTGTCTTGAAGTGCGAGGCTTCCGACTTTTATGATTCAACTTATGCTGAAGTAGTGTTTGAAAGTGCTGGAGTGCCATTTGTTAATGCTGCAGGATCTGACTCAGTTATTGATGTTACCGCCACATTGATGAGATATGGATCAGTTTTTATCGAATTGCAGGTTGATGATGTTACGAAAGAAACAATTCAGCTTGTAAGGTAAGATTTAGGCTAAGTCGCTGAAATAATTAAGTATCGCTTCTTTTATTAATTGTTCTTGCTCTTCATCTGAAAGGTTAGGCAGTTTCTTGTTTCTGTCCCAGTGAGGCCATCCATCTTTATCATTTCCTATGTAAGTGTAATAACCATAATCTGCCAATAGGCTGCATATAGCAACGTGCATAATTTCTAATTTTTCATCTTTACTTAGTTTCTCAGGTACCTTACCATATTCTTGAATTCCTATTAAAAATAAAATAGCATCAAGATCGGGATCCATTCCAAACCGTTTCGAGATTTTGGCAGTTAATTCATTCCAATCATTTTGTAAGTGCACAATCATATGTGCAAATATATTATAACAGAACACCTCAGTATCTAAAACGTCAATTACCTTTGATTCATGAATTATATTGACATTGCTGTTGCTATTCCTCTGTTGTGGGGGGCCTATAAAGGTTTCACTAAAGGGTTAATTATTGAATTAGCTTCAATTATCGCATTAATCTTAGGTGGCTATGTGGGCATGCACTTTTCAGAAGTAACATCAGAATATCTTAATAAAGTGATAACGATAGAAGAATCTTTTATGCCTATCGTCTCTTTTGCGGTAACCTTTATAGTTATCGTTTTGGGGGTATATATACTAGCTAAACTTTTAGAAAAAGTAATTAATCTAGTAGCTCTGAAACTAATAAACAAAATTTCAGGGTCTATATTTGGAGTTTTAAAAGCAGCATTTATTGTTAGCTTAATAGTCGTATTTGTCGAAAGTATAGACCAAAAACTGGAGTTAATACCTAAAAAGATAAAAGACAGCTCTCTATTGTATTCGTCTATTGGTTCAATTGCGCCAGCAATTATTCCCGCGATGAAAGACTTAGATTTATTAAAGTCAGCACTGGATGCAGCGCCAGACGGTATTGGCCTTAAGCTGTAATTGCTTTAATTCCAGGCAATGATTTTCCCTCTAAGTATTCTAGCATTGCGCCACCTCCAGTAGAAACATGGCTTACTTGGTCTGCAAGGTTGAATAGATTAATTGCGGCAACAGAATCTCCTCCACCAATTAAAGAGAAAGCACCTTTTTTAGTAGCGGAAGCAATAGCAAGTGCAACTTGTTTTGTCCCTTCTTGAAATTGTTCCATTTCGAAAACCCCCATTGGTCCATTCCAAAGAATAGTTTTTGAGTTTTCGATACAGCTAACACATTCAGAGATTGCTTTTGGCCCAATATCTAATCCCATATATTTATCTTTGATTTCGCTCGAATCGCAAACTAGTGTGCGAGCATCGTTAGAAAATCGATCGGCAGCAACAGAATCTTGAGGCAAAAGCAAAGCAACATTTTTCTCTTTGGCTTTTTCAATGATTTCTTTTGCTGTATTTAGATAGTCATTTTCAATCAGAGAGTTTCCCACTTTACCTCCCATAGCTTTAACAAAGGTATAAGTCATCCCTCCACCAATAATTAGGGTATCTACTTTTTTGAGGAGCTCATTAATTATAATAATTTTAGAGGAGACTTTGGCTCCACCGACAATTGCAGTAACAGGCGCAATACTATTGTTGAGAACCTTTGAAACACTTTCAATTTCTTTAGCAATAAGGTACCCGTACATTTTGTCATAGGGAAAATATTGCGCAATTATGGCGGTTGATGCATGTGCTCTATGAGCAGTGCCAAATGCATCATTTACGTATACATCTGCTAAGTTTGCAAGTTGTTTTGCGAATTCTTCAGATCCAGCTGTTTCGTGTTTGTAAAATCGCAGGTTTTCGAGTAAGAGAACTTCACCTGCAGCAATTTCATTGGCTTTTATTTCTACCTCAGATCCGATGCAATCACTCACAAAATCTACTTTCTGTTCAAGTAAATCACTTAAGGTGGAAACCACATGATTAAGAGAAAACCTATCTTCTGGACCATTTTCTGGTCGGCCCAAGTGAGACATCAAAAGAACTGCTCCGCCATCATTAATAATTTTTTTGATAGTTGGTATCGCTGCGCGAATTCTTGTGTCGTCTCGAACTTCATAGGTCGATTTGTTTAGCGGAACATTAAAGTCTACGCGAACAATGGCTTTCTTTCCTTTAAAATTATAATCTGCAAAATTTATCATGTTATTTACCTTTAGAGGTGTGCAAAAGTAGTACAAAAAGAGAAAATTAATAGATGTACCTGTGTTCGAAATTCATAATTTTACGGCTATGCAGTTCAGTAAAGTTGTCGGACAAAAAAAGGTAATCGAATCATTGATTCAAACGATCAAAGACAATAGGGTGAGTCACGCACAGTTGTTTATTGAGCAACAAGGAAGTGGCGCTCTACCACTCGCTATTGCTTATGCTCAGTATTTATGCTGCGAAAACAGATCCGACATAGATTCATGCGGAACTTGCCCATCTTGTTTAAAATACCAGAAGCTCGAGCATCCCGATTTACATTGTTTTTATCCAGTAAATACGAATCCGAGAAATCCAAAGGAACCAGTTAGTAAAGACTTTGTTGCAGAATGGCGTTCGTTTGTTTTAAAGACACCTTATTCTTCCTTGTTTGAATGGCTTAAGTTACTTGATATTGAGAATAAACAAGGAAATATAAGCGTAAAAGAAAGTCAAGAGATAATTAATAGTCTCACATTAAAAAGTTTTGAAGCGCCTTATAAGGTTTGCATTATTTGGATGGTTGAGAAGTTAAATCCAACGGCAGCTAACAAATTGCTTAAGGTTTTGGAAGAACCTCCCGAAAAGACCTTGTTTATATTAATTACGCAAGACTATGAGTTTCTGTTACCTACTATTGCATCAAGAACACAGGTGGTTCAGTTAGATAAGTTAAGCAATTCTGATATTGCTGAAGTATTAGGAAAAGATCATAATATTGATTCTATTGTGGCGATGAATTATGCTAAACTCTGCGCAGGAGATTACGCGCAAGCTCAGAAAATGGTTCATTTGGGTCATAATGAAAAAGAATTGATGGATAATTTCCGTGAATGGATGTTGCTTTGTTTTAATCGGAACGTTGCGGGTCTTAATAATTGGGTGGATGAAAAGGCGACAATAGGTCGAGTTCATCAGTTAAATTTTTTAAAGTATGCCTTATCAATTTTTAGAAAAGCTCTTTTGCAAAATTTAACTGATGGACTCGATATTGTTCCAGTTTGGGAACATGAAAAAGTATTTCTTGTAAAGTTTTCGAATTTTATTCATGAAGAAAATACATTGCAATTAATAGAGGAATTTGATTTAGCAATCGGGCATATTGAGAGAAATGTAAATGCAAAAATTGTGATTATGGATCTATCGCTTAAGGTATTACAGCTGCTCATTAAGAAAGTTCCTCAAGTAGCCAAATAGAGTATTACATTTGTTATATGTTATCTAAGCGAAATTATGGGTTGTAGCGGTTGTTCATCAGGTGGTTGCGGCACACTACCAAACGGATGTAATAATAATGGATCTTGCGCAACTGGAAGTTGTAACAAATTGAATACATTCAATTGGCTATCGGGTATGGAGCTGCCAAACGGAACGGCACGCTGCGATAAAGTAGAGGTGAGGTTTAAGAATGCTAGAAAGGAGTTTTATCAATTTGGAAATACTTCGGAATTGCACCAAGGGGATTTGGTAACAGTAGAAGCTTCATCTGGCTATGATGTGGGGATTGTATCTCTTTCCGGAGAGCTGGTGCGCCTTCAAATGGAAAAGAAGAATCTAAGTTTCGATTCAAAAGAAATAAAGAAGATAAACCGGAAAGCAGAACAATTCGAGGTGGACAAGTGGCAAGAATTGCAAAGTCTCGAAAAAGAGACTATGTTCGCAGCTCGAAAAATTGCCTCTGAGTTAAAACTTGACATGAAGATTAGTGATGTAGAATACCAGGGAGATGGATCTAAAGCTACATTTTATTATACAGCAGAGGGCCGTGTAGATTTCAGAGAATTAATAAAAAAATTAGCGGATAAGTTTAAAGTGAGAATTGATATGCGCCAAATAGGTGCTCGTCAAGAAGCAGGAAGATTAGGAGGAATTGGTTCTTGCGGCAGAGAATTATGTTGTTCAACTTGGTTAACCGATTTTCGTTCTGTATCAACAAGTGCAGCAAGGTACCAACAACTTTCGCTAAATCCACTGAAACTGGCGGGCCAATGTGGCAAGTTAAAGTGCTGTCTAAACTATGAGTTAGATACATATATGGATGCTTTGAAAGAATTTCCAAAAGGGGATGTTAAACTCGACACAAAAAAGGGCCGAGCATATCTGCAAAAAACGGACATTTTTATGCGAACAATGTGGTTTGTTTATAAAGATGATTTTAATGAATTTATTCCGTTATCTGTGGATAGAGTTAAAGAAATTATTGCTTTAAATAAGCAAGATAGGAGACCAGAAGATTTAAAAACATTTATTAAAACACTCCCAGAAGAGACATTGCCTGATTATGAAAATGTTGTAGGGCAAGATAGTCTTACGCGATTCGACAAGCCAAAAAAGAAGCGAGGCAATAAACAGAATCGAAATAAGAATAAAAAGAGAAAAAACAAACAAGGGCAAAGTAAAGAGCACCAAAATAAAGGGAAAAAGTGATAAGTAGGCATGTTAAATATGCGCTTATAGTTGGCTTTACGACAATGCTAATAGGTTGTCAGTCGAACAAATATTATGAGGAGTTCAAGAAATTAGAAAACGCATCATGGAAAACTAAAAAGCAGCTAACTTTTCAAGTTAATGCCATTGATACGAAGACTAATTATAATCTATTTGTTGTCGTTCGAAATACGAAGAGTTACAAGTACCAAAACTTATATCTTTTTGTTGATATAATGGCTCCTTCAGGAAAATTAGTAAGAGATACGATTGAATGTTTGTTGGCCGATGTTAACGGGAAATGGTTTGGAAATGGTGCCGGTGCTATTATTGATAATAAGATATGGTTTAGAACAGACTTCCAATTTAAAGAGCTGGGTAAATATCACTTTTTATTCGAGCAAGCTATGCGAGAAGAAACACTAAAGGAAATAATTGATTTTGGAATTCGTATCGAAGAAAAACAATAAGGCCTAAAATTTCACTAAGAAGGCATTCAAAAGGACGCTATTGACCTTTTTCTGTAACTGTAACTCCCTTACTTAAAGATTTGAAATATACAATAGAAAAATCCCTGTAATTCATAGGGTTTGTATAAAAATTACGAATATTAGCCTGTATCAATTTATAGTTTTCTTTGTACCATAGTACCATTATAGGGGCATCATCCATCATAATGGCTTCTGCTTCTGCAAGAAGTGAATAACTTTCCTCTTTAGATGGGGAGCTTAGCGCTTGCGAATATAAATTGTCGTACTCCGAGTTTTTATATCGAGTAATATTAGGGAAAGAAGGTTCGTTTATGTCTTCCGGAACATGTTTGCCATAGAATAAGAATAAAAAGTTTTGAGGGTTCGGATAGTCTGCTAACCAAGCTGTTCTAAATATATCTGCTTTTCCGTATTGTTCATCCTTTAATTTTTGAGCAAAAGGGACAACCTCAAGGTCAATATTTACATTTAAATTATCCATTAATTGTTTTTGAATCTCGAAGGCAACATTTGTGTTTTTGTAACCTCCGCTATTCAATTCAAGTTTTATTGTAGGGAAATTTTTTCCATTTGGATAACCTGCTTGTGCCATTAGCTGTTTGGCTTTCCGAACGTCATAAGTATAACCATGAATAGAGCTAATATCATATCCATTAAAAGTAGGAGGGCAAATTCCATTTTCCCCTGGGCCATATGCCTCACCTTTAAGAACTTTGTCTATAATCTTGTTTCTGTCAATAGCATAATTTAACGCTTGACGAACGCGTTTGTCACTAAGTGCAACATGCTGAGTGTTAAATTGGTAATACTCGGTTCCCATTGTTGGCCCACGATCTAACAAAAATTTTGGCGGTTTGTTTTGGAAGTTTGCGATTTGTTGTTCAACTATTATTCTAATAGACTCTGCAGGAAGACCATCAACAATGTGAAGATTTTCTTTTTTAAATTCCTCTAATTCTGCTTTCTGTGAATCAATTATAATAATTTGCAGCGTATCTATAAAAGGCAATTGATTACCCAATAAATCTGACTCATGATAGTTAGGGTTTCTTACTAATACAATCTTGCTATCGTCATTTATTTTCTGCCCTTCAGGCAACATGAAAGGGCCAGAACCAACAGTCATGTTAACACCATATTTTTCATATGCCTCTTTAGGTATTATAGACAACGAAGCACTAGTCAGAATTGACATAAATGGTGAAAATGGTTTAACCAACGTAAGTTGAACAGTATAGTCATCAATTACTTTTACGCCAGTTAATCGTTCCCCTTTATTAGTTTCGCTAGCACTAGCCTCGTAGAACTCATTGGCTCCTTGTAATCTATCTTTCAAGGTAGAAGTAAACATAATGTTTTGCTCATGTTGAGTACAAGCCAATTCAAAAGAATATAAAACATCCTGCGCCAAAAGTTCACGTCCTTCTCCACCAAAAACCTCGTCATTATGGAATCTAATACCTTTTTTTAATCTAAAGGTATACAACAGTCCATCGGCACTAACATCCCAATCTTCAGCAACGGCTGATTTAATTTCAAGTGTTTTTGCGTCAAATTTAACCAGTGATTCAAAAACATGTGAGGCAACCGTTTCAGTATAAACATCAACTATCCCAGGAGGAAATAAATTGGTCAAGTTTTCACTTTGACTAATATTAAGTGTTCCGCCAAAAACCTTCCCCCCTTTTGCAGGAGCAAAGCGTCTATTATCGCTTGAAACATCACCTTTCGAGTCATCAGTACAAGATGAAAAAGTAAGTGAAACACTAATAAATATCGCAAATAATTTTCTCATTTTAAAAATAACATTAGGTCTTGAAAACTGTTGTGAGCAAGATTACTATTTATTGAATAAAAATACAAAATATTAGTAGATAATTTAATAAATATCAATGGCTTGAGGTCGATAAGGATACAGCCGAGAAAAATATGCAGATTTATTTTGAAAAGCTAAATATTGGTTATAATATTGTGCTCAGTAAAAGCAGGCATCTGCAAACTAAGAAACATGAGAAAAGTATTAACATTAGCTACTTTGATTCTTATGGGTTTGGCTTCTATAGCCGGAACTATAATTCTTGAAGGTAACTATCAAGGAAAGAACTTGTACGTTCAGAATCCATTTGCTGGTTCGGGGGTAGGTTTTTGTACTTATGAAGTAACGGTTAATGGAGATGTAACAACGGATGAAATCAATTCTAGCGCCTTTGAAATTGATTTTACAAACTTTCAACTTCAAATTGGGGAGAAAGTTGTTGTGGCGATCAAACATAAGGATGATTGTCGTCCTAAAGTCTTGAATCCAGAAGTATTAAAACCGAAAAGCACGTTTGAGGTTACTTCAATGAATGTGACAAAGGAAGCTATTTTAGAATGGCAAGCAAAAAACGAAACAGGAAAACTTTCTTATGTCATTGAACAATTTAGATGGAATAAATGGATCAAAATTGGTGAAGTTGAGGGAAAAGGTGTAGATACAGAAAGTATGTATTCATTTCAAACTACACCTCATTCCGGTGAAAATCAGTTTAGGGTAAAACAAGTTGATTATACAGGCAAACCAAGATATTCTAAGCCCGTCCGTTATAGGTGTTTGGAGGGAGAGATATCCTTTACGCCTTTAAAAGTGAAAGACGACATTGATTTTACATCGGAAACAATGTTTGAAATATACGACAGCTATGGTAATATTGTTAAGAAAGGATTTGCCAGTAAAGTTGATGCATCAAATCTTAGTAAGGGTATTTACTACTTGAACTATGACAATAAAACAGATAAATTCGTGAAGAAATAATAAAGGCGTACAAGCTAAAAGAAGATACTCCTTTTAGGGGTATTTTTTTTGCCTAAATATTTATATTATGACAAACAACATTGAGCACATAGGTATAGCTGTTAAGAATTTAGAAGCTGCGACATCGATTTATGAAAAATTGCTAGGAACGGTTTGTTACAAAGTAGAAGCGGTAGAGAGCGAAGGTGTTTCAACAGCATTTTTAAAGTCAGGAGTTAATAAGATTGAGTTGCTGGAAGCGAGCAGTTCAGATAGTCCGATAGCAAAGTTTATCGAGAAGCGTGGAGAAGGAATTCATCATATCGCTTTTGCGGTGGAAGACATTGCATCGGAGATGGTACGTTTGGCTGCAGCGGGGTTCACAATTTTAAATGGCAATCCAAAGAAGGGCGCTGATAATAAATTAGTTTGTTTTGTTCATCCGAAATCAACTAATGGGGTATTGATCGAATTATGCCAAGATATTAAGTAATTCACCTTTGGTGCTAAATAGCTTTGTTATGCAGCCTTCTTTATGGTGATATGTGTTTATGCCAAGTTGGTTGGCAGATTCAATATGTTGTATGGAATCGTCAATAAATAGAGTTTCTGTTGAGTTTAGCGAGTGAGATTTTAGAACAAACTCGAAGCAATCATTATTGGGTTTTCTCAAACCAATTTCATGAGAATAGTATGCCTTGTTGAAGAGAGAATTAAAATCAAGCTGATATGTTGTTTTAAAATAGGCCATATATGCATCGTAATGTATCTTGTTAGTGTTGCTCAATAGAAATATTTGGTAATGCTTGTCAACTGATTTTAGGAGCTCTAATCTTTCTTTAGGCAGGTCAAGAAGCATTGCGTTCCATGCATTGATAATTTGACTGTCCGAACCGCTCAAATGGAGTGCTGATTTAAGTTCGTGTATAAAACTGCTAGATTCGATATTGCCTATTTCTAGATTATCGAAAAGGTTATTTTGGCGAAACTGGGAGTAAAGTTTATCAAACTTATTTCCTCCAATTTTTTTAAAGGCGCTAGCGGTTTTATTGTAATCGATATTAAGTATCACTCCACCTAAATCGAAGATGATGTTTTTGATATTCTTTCCTTCCATTATGCCGAGGTAAAAGTTGTGTAATTGAGGGCAAATATGTAAAATTGTAGCTTTATTTAGAACTAATAATTCTAAAGGGCCTATAGCTCAGTTGGTTAGAGCACCTGACTCATAATCAGGTGGTCCGAGGTTCGAGTCCTCGTGGGCCCACCAAAAACAAACCCACTCAGCTGAGTGGGTTTTTGTTTTTAATACAAATAAAAAATATTGTAAGTAATAAAAATGTTATTGCTGAAGAAATTGACTATTTAAACTAAAAAACACTAAAAATAAAAAAATAGATTTTTCAATTATTTATTGATATTTTCTTTTCTGTAAATCCATCACTATAGATATAAAACAATATGTGATTATTTTTAAAAGATGCTTCTCTGCCAAGAATATCAACAATTTTTACAATTTCTTTCTTTTGATAAGAGAAATCATCAACAGCTAAAACAACATTTAGATCTACTCCTGGATTAGAAAAATCACCTGCAACAAACTCCCATCTTCCCCAAGGAGTACCTGATGGATATTCGCCTGTCATCCAATATATTTTATCTTCAAAAAGACAGTTAATGGAATTACCATTAGTGGGTAAACCTTGATTAATATACCAGCTATCCAAATTAGCGGAATCATTTCTTAGATAAACAGTTGCATTCATTGTATCTGTAATTGGAAAGTTATGAGAAAATGAATAAAATGCTTCATCAATTAAAGTGTCTTGAGAAATAATATTGCCTTGCGTATCTGAAAATTCCCAAACAATAACATTATATTCTTGAGGATGAGTTAAATAATGACCTGCATGATAAATACTCAACATGGTAGTATCAGAACCTACATTAACGCTCATGCTCAATTGATCACATGGAAGGCAAGTTACCGTTTGTGCTTTTGTTATTTGAATTAGCCCAAAAGCAATACCTAGTGTTAGTAAAGTCTTTTTCATGATTTGTAGTTTTATAATTAATAATGATGCAACAAATATCTAAAATTCATTTCACCAGAGGGTGAAGTTTCTAATTAATTTAATTTTCTAAAAAAGTTCGAAACTGGGGCCGAGAGGTCCACAATTCAAAACCACAATATCCTAGTAGTCAGGAAACTACAAACTGTTGCGGGGTTTTTGTAGGCGGATTTGTAGTCGATTTCAAACGTTTCATAATTCTTGAAGCTCAAACTATCGCGCTTAGTCAAAGAAAATAATACGTTGCAATAAAAACGATTTAAACATTTGATTTCAGGAGTTGGTCATTAAATATGGTATGTAAAAGTATTTGTTGGTTAGGACAATGTTATTTTACCAATACAGTTAAGCATGTGTAGAGCTAAAAATAGTACATTTGCTGCCGCTATGAAAAAGCTAGTTATTATATTAACAATTGTGGTTGGGGTTCTTGCTTCTGGGTTTGCTCAAGAGGCCACATCGGCATCTAATTCGCCAATTAAGAGAGAAGCTAGGGAAGATATGCTATTGATGAATTTTAATTGGGCAACAATTTTAAATACAGGAGATAGTGTTAAAGTAGAACCATATTCTTGGGGTTACGATTTAAAATTAATGTATGATGTTCCTATCCAAAGCTCTAATTTTTCGTTTGCACTTGGAGGTGGATTAGGAATTTCTAATTATTACACCAATGCAGAAATACAAAGCAGAACAACTTCAGATGATACTGTGACTTTACAGTCTTTTTTTATCCCTGTTGACGAGGCAAGAGATATTAAGAGAAACAAGCTAACAATAACATATGCGGATATTCCTTTCGAAATTCGTTACAGATCAAATCCAGATAAACATGGCTATAGCTGGAAGTTGGCATTAGGGGCAAAAGTAGGGTATCACCTACAGACGAAATCTAAAATTATCGAAAACTCTAAGAAAGTAAAAACATACGATTTTCCTAATTACGAGAAATGGAGATTGGGACTTAATATGAGAGTTGCATACGGGAGAGTTGGAGTGAATGCCTTTTATTCTGCATCTTCAATATTCGATGATGGAAAAGGCGAGGCGATTAACCCTTTTTCTGTGGGGATAACGTTAATGCCTTTTTAGTGTCATAGAATTAGGTACTCGGAAAGAAATCCTATTATTAAACCAAAATAAATTTCTATAGGTTGATGTGCTTCCAGCCTTAATCGCGAGTAACCAACAAGACCTGCTAGAATTATAGCAGGAAACAAGAACTGACTTATTCCTACTATGTAAATTTCACTTAGTGCGTATACTATTCCAAGTAAACCACCAACACCAACCATATGTGCGCTGGTTTTTTGTTTAAAATTAGCAAGAAATAAAATTATTAGCGAAATTGTTGCACCTAAAAGAGCGTTTGTAACAAGTTCAGGAAACCCAACTTGCTGCAACGAAAAATAAGCTGTAGCATAAAAAATGGCAGACATGATAAAAGGTAGCTTTCTTTCTTCTTGGCTAATCATTTTCAAGCTTTTTATGCCGTCCATTTTTAGTAACATTATTGTGCTAATCGCGGGTAGAACTAAAGTAAATATTGCCACGACCGCACATACAGCATATTTTGCATCTATGTTAAGCTGATAAATTATATACACCGGAGAGTTGAAAATAACAAGTAAACTGTACAACGGAATAAATAGAGGATGAAAAACGACCGAAACAAAACGGGCCAATAGCTTCCCCATTCTAAAGCTCTTTTCTAAGTCTAGCCACCGGAATATTTAATTGTTCTCTGTATTTAGCAACTGTCCTTCTAGCGATGTTGTAACTTTTCTTTTTTAGTAATTGAGTCAGTTTTTCATCGGTGAGGGGAGCCTTTTTATCTTCTGCGCCAACAGCATCTGAAAGAATTTTCTTGACTTCTCTTGTAGAAACTTCTTCTCCGCTATCATTAGTCAGCGACTCAGAGAAAAACGATTTTAATAAAAACGTGCCAAATGGAGTTTGAACATATTTGCTATTTGCAACACGAGAAATAGTTGAAATATCGAGATCAATTTTTTCAGCTATGTCTTTCAATATCATTGGCTTGAGCTTGACTTCATCGCCAGTTAAAAAGTACTCTTGCTGTCTTTCCATTATTGCATTCATGGTAGTTTGAAGCGTATTTTGACGCTGCATAATCGCATCAATAAACCATTTTGCAGAATCTATTTTTTGTTTGATAAACATTAGGGCTTCTTTCTCTGCGCGAGTATTTTTTCCTTTGTTTGCCACGTAGGTTTCGATCATCTCGTTATACTTTCCACTTATTTTAAGATCTGGAGTATTTCGAGAATTCATCGAAAGCTCAAGCTCCTCGCCGTTTATCGTAATATAAAAATCAGGAACTACGTGTTCAACTGTTTTTTGTGTTTCGTTTAAAGAATTTCCGGGCTTCGGATTCAGTTTAACAACCTCTTCTAACGCTTTTTTTAAATCATCACTTTGTATCTCTAATTTCTCTAAAATTTTGCTGTAGTGTTTTTTTGTGAATTCCTCAAAGTAGTTTTCGAGTATCACTTTTGCAGTTTCTATCGCAACGGTGTTTTCTTTTTTGTCGAGCTGAATAAGCAGACATTCTTGCAGTGTTCGCGCACCAGCTCCTGGCGGGTCAAAATCCTGAATAAGGCCTAGTAATTTTTCAAGTTCTTCAACAGATGTTATAATGTTTTGCGAAAAGGCTAAATCGTCAACAATTGAATCTAACTCTCTTCTTAGATAACCAGAGTCATCAATATTTCCAATGAGGTGAATTGTAACTTGTTCTTCGTGTGCCGTTAAAATGCGCAAACCCACCTGTGCCTCAAGAATATCATGAAAACTCTTACCAGATGAATACGGAATATCTCTTTCTTGATCTTCAATACTTCTATTATTATTAACAGAAAGCTTATACGATGGCGTTTCATCATCACTTAGGTATTCGGAATAATCAAAATCTTCCTGAGCCTCAGTTGTTTCACCGAACTCATCATTGAAATCATCTTCGTCTTCTTCAATTTCTTCACGGCCCTCATCTAAAGCAGGGTTGATTTCCATTTCCTCTTTAATTCTTTGTTCTAGAGCAACGGTAGGAAGCTGCAGCATTTTCATCAGCTGAATTTGCTGAGGCGAAAGCTTTTGTTGCAGTTTTAAATGTAATCCTTGTTTTAACATAATTTCTCCGTTTAATTGTTACAAGTTAGTAAAAAAACTTGTGTCAAAGCTAGAATTCTGCATTATTAGGTGTTCTTGGAAATGGAATAACATCTCTAATATTTCCCATGCCTGTGCAGAAAAGAACCAACCTTTCGAAGCCTAAACCGAAGCCGCTGTGCGGAACAGTGCCGAACTTTCTAGTTTCTAGATACCACCAAACAGTTTCTTCTTCAATTCCGAACTTATTAACTCCTTTTATTAAATTTTCGTAACGCTCTTCACGCTGCGATCCGCCTGCAATCTCTCCTATTCCTGGGAAAAGTACATCCATCGCGCTTACAGTTGGCCCAACTTCCATTCCTGGCTTGGCCTCAGGCAACTCGTCATCTTGACGCATATAAAACGCCTTAATGTCAGCTGGATAATTAGTAAGAATTACAGGTTTTTGAAATTTTTTTTCAACCAAAAATCGTTCATGCTCCGATTGTAAATCTGTTCCCCAGCCTTCAATAAGGTATTCGAATTTTTTCTTTTTATTGGGCTTAGAATTTCTAAGTATATCAATTGCTTCAGTGTATGTCAACCGAACAAATTCGTTGTCGGTAATGAATTTAAGTTTATCGATTAGTGCCATTTCAGCCCGCTGATCTTGAGGCTTGGATTTTTCTTCGTCTTTTAATCGGGTTTCTAAAAATGCTAAATCATCTGTACAATTTTCTAGTACATGCGTAATGCAGTACTTTAAGAAATCTTCAGCTAGGTCCATGTTGTCATTCAAGTCATTGAATGCAACTTCTGGTTCAATCATCCAAAATTCAGCTAAGTGGCGAGTTGTATTTGAGTTTTCAGCTCTAAATGTTGGCCCGAAAGTGTAAACCTCAGAGAGCGCCAAAGCACCAAGTTCAGCTTCTAACTGACCAGAAACAGTGAGGTTGGTTTCTTTGCCGAAAAAGTCTTTCGAGTAATCGATATTTCCTTCTTCGTTTTTTGGAGGGTTTGCTGGGTCTAAAGTTGATACTCTAAACATCTCCCCCGCCCCTTCAGCATCAGAACCAGTTACTATTGGAGTATGCAGATACACAAAGCCCTTATCGTTAAAATATTTATGAATAGCAAAGGCCAATGCATGCCGAACTCTAAAAACAGCACTAAAAGTGTTAGTTCTAAATCTCAGATGGGCTTGTTCTCGCAGCTTCTCTAGAGTATGCCTTTTAGGTTGAAGAATGGTTTTTGAAACTTCGTCAGGATGAGCTTCGCCAAGAACTTCAAGTGTAGTTGCTTGAATTTCAACACTTTGCCCTGCGCCTTGAGATTGAACAAGTGCGCCAGTAACAGATATTGCTGATGCAACTGTAATTTTAGCAAGTAAATTTTCATTAAAGTTTTCAAAGTCAATCACAATTTGTACATTGTTAATTGTTGAACCATCATTTAATGCTATGAAACGTCTGCTGCGAAATGCTTTAACCCAACCCTTAACCGTAACTTCTTTTCCTGTTGCTGATCTTTCTAGCAGCTCTTTGATTTTTATTCTTTTCATTGATAGCTGTATTACTGTGCAAATTTATATTTCATTCCTTGCGAAATGAAATGTTGGCAAGGAATCTTTGGTATTTATAAGATATGTCAGCTTAACGATTAATTTGGTTTGTTTAAAATGGAATTTGTTGCACTTGTCGAAAACAATGGAAACGATAAGACGCTCATATCGTTTCCATTGTTTTATTTGTATTATGTTTGCGCCGTAAATGGACGAAAAATTTTCTGAAATACTTTTGAAGTCAGGCCAAGTGTTTATGCGTTATGGTCTAAAAAGCGTCACGATGGATGATATCGCGCGTGAAATTAAAGTCTCTAAAAAGACGATTTACAAATATGTTAAAGATAAATCCGACCTACTTTGTAACGTAATGCGAGGAAATTGCTCTTGCGATGTTCTAGTAATTGATGAGATTCTTGAACGCAGATTAAACGCAATTGACGAGATTATTGAAATTGGACGATATGTTGCCGGACAATTAAAAATGATACATCCCTCTATCCATTACGATATGGAGAAATATTATCCAGAAGTATGGCAATTATTTGAAAATCATAAGTCGGATTATTTATATGGATGCATAGCAGATAATATGGAACGCGGAATGAAAGAAGGATTATACCGCGACAATCTGAATATAGAGATTATGGGTAAAATATATCTTTCGAAAATCGACCTAGTGTTCGATGCGACAATTTTCCCACCTAATAAATTCAATTTTGTTGAAGTATATATGGAGCTGCTAAGGTATCACATCAAAGGTATTGCTAGTGATAATGGGGTGAAGTACCTTCGTAACGAAATAAAAAATGAAAACTTAAATTTTTACCAATGATAAAAAATGGTTTAACAATAGTATTGGCGCTAGTTGCTTCCTTTGTTATTGCGCAAAGCGACTCCACGAATAATGCTTTTTCATTGGCTCGCGCTCAACAGTATGCGCTTGAGAATGCTTATAACATTCAGCTTGCGAAATTAGATGTATATAGAACCATAAAGAAGAAAAAAGAAATTACCGCTATGGGGTTACCTCAAGTAAATGCCGAGGGTAGTTTTAGGAATTTTGCACAAATTCCAACCCAAGTTATTCCAAACTTTGTTGAGCCAGCGATAATTAGCACCCTTGTTGGGAGTGGGCAATTACCTGTTTCGGCTCTCGACCAACCTTTAAATCAGCCATTTATTGAATCACAATTTGGAACAACTTTTAACACTTCGCTAGGTGTTTCTGCCTCTCAGCTTTTATTTGATGGATCATATTTAGTGGGGCTAAAAGTAGCAAAGGAATACGTAGGTTTTTATCAGCAGCTAGAAGAACAAACCAATATTGAAACAAAAGATGCAGTTGCTACTGCTTATAATACAGTTTTGGTGGCTTATGAGAATAAAACAGTTTTAGAAAAGTCATTAAAGAATCTTCAAAAAACCCTACTCGAAACAAAAGCAATGTATACTGCCGGCTTCGTTCAGGAACAAGATGTTGATCAATTGCAAATTACAATATCTAGCCTAGAAAATTCGATTAAAGCGGCAGAAAATCAGGCGATAATGAGTGAAAAATTGATGAAACTACAGATGGGCATGGATGTATCGGAATCGATAATTTTAACTGATAAATTAGAGGATATTGTAGAATCCTTGAATTACGAAGACCTATCTACTCAAAATTTTACTGTCGGAAAGCATATTGACTATAGAATTTTGCAATCGAATCAAGAATTAATGAGGATGAGTTGGAAAATGGAAAAAGGAGCTAATTTGCCAAGCCTAACTGCTTTTTTGTCTCACTCTCAGAGTAATCAGGTAAATGAAATAAATTTTGAAACTTGGTTCCCTTCGACAGTTTTGGGAGTAAACCTAAGTGTTCCAATTTTTGCAAGCGGACATAGAATGTACAAGGCGCAAATTGCTCAAATAGATTATGAAAAGGTTGGGATACAGTTGACTCAAGTTGAGCAAGCATTGCAGATGCAATCTAGTATAGCAAAACTTGAACTTCAAACAGCGTTTGATACATACCAAACACAAAAGAAGAATCTAGCTCTTACTGAAAAAATACAGCAGAACACTGTTATTCGTTATAAAGAAGGAATTGCCTCTAGTATTGAGTTAACCCAAGTTCAAAATCAGTATTTACAAACCCAAGGAAATTATATTAGTTCAATATTTCAATTATTGAACGCAAAAACAAAATTAGATAAAGCACATAATAACTATTAAGATGAAGAAGGTTATAATTACAGTTTTCGCTTTAGCAACTCTAGTTGCTTGTGAGGCGCCGAAAGATGATTCGAGATTAGGAAAGCTAGCGGGGGAAAAGGACTCACTCAAATTAGTATATACTGAAATTGCAGCGAGAATGGCAGAGCTTGATTTGCAAATTACGGCTTTAGATACTGCTGTAAAAACACGAGTTCCTTTGGTAACAATTGGACCTGTTGAAATAAAAGCGTTTGAGCATTATTTTGTGGTGCAAGGATCTGTAGAAGCAGATAAAAACGCACTAATTTACCCAGAAGCCATGGGAGAAATTGTGGCCATTCTGGTTAAAGAGGGACAGGTGGTGAATAAAGGCGATGTGATTATGGAGCTGGATGCAAAATTGGTTCGTTCGCAAATCAAAGAAGTTGAAAATAGCTATTCTTTCATGAAAGATATGTATGAAAAGCAAGAGAAACTTTGGACGCAAAAGATTGGATCTGAGGTGGAATTTTTAAAAATAAAGAATGATAAAAAAGGCTTAGAGCAGAAAATGAAAACTTTAAAAGCCCAGTTAGATTTATATATCGTTAGAGCACCCTTTGCAGGAACTGTTGACGAAATTGCTCCTAAGGTAGGCGAAGCTGCATCGCCTCAAATGCCAGTTGCAAGGGTGGTGAATTTAAGCCAAGTTTATATTAAATCTGATGTTTCTGAGAATTATATTTCATCTGTAAAAAAAGGAACCTCTGCTAAAGTTTATTTTTCTTCATTAGATAAGTCGTTTGTAACGTCTGTTAATAGATCGGGCGATTACATTAATGCGAATAACCGAACATTTAAGGTTAGGTTTGATATTGATAATGCTTCCGGTGAACTAATTCCTAATATGCTTGCCGATATTAGTATACTGGATTACACTTTAGATTCAGCAGTTGTAATTCCAACAAAAATCATTCAAGAAGATAGACAAAGCAACGAATATGTTTATGTGATGAGTAATATTGGCGGAGAGATAACTGTAAATAAAATCGTGATAACTGCCGGTATGAGTTATAAAGGGGAAACAGTCATTTTGGAGGGTTTGTCGGGTAAAGAAATGTATATCGATCAAGGCGCAAGAAGTGTTCAAGACGGTGATGTTGTTAAAGTAGCTAAATAAGCGGCAATGGGACAAGAAAACAAAAAAGGTCTTAAGGAGTTCGGACTCTCTAGCCTAGCTGTAAATAATAAAGTTACAGTATTCGTAATTACGACTATCATTCTTATTATGGGAATTAGCTCGTATATAGCTATGCCTAGGGAGGCATTTCCAGAGATAGTAATGCCCGAAATTTATGTTGGTGTTCCCTATCCAGGAAACTCACCTTTAGACATTGAGAAATTAATTACTAGGCCTTTAGAGAAAGAAATTAATACCATAACGGGTATTGATAAATTAACATCGACATCGGTGCAGGGTTTTTCTACGATTCAAATTAAGTTTAGTTTTGACATCACTCCCGCTCAAGCCCTCAGAAAAGTTAAAGACGCCGTTGACAAGGTTAAAAGTCAACCCAGTTTTCCTAAAGATTTACCAGCTGACCCAAATGTATTTGAGATGAATTTCTCTGAACAAATGCCTGTTATGAATGTAAACTTGTCCGGAGATTTTTCAATGGACATGCTTAAAGAATATGGAGAAAGAATCGAAGATAAAATTGAAGAGGTTCCGCAGGTTACTAAAGTTGACATACGTGGCGTTCAGGAGAAAGAAGTGAAAATCTTGCTTGATGTCCAAAAAATGGAGGCAATGCAAATTGGATTTCGAGATATTGAGGGCGCGATTGCTAACGAAAATATGACTATTTCAGGAGGTGATGTTATAGTTGATGGCCTGCGAAGAACTGTTCGTACCGTTGGAGAATTTAACGACTGGAGAGATATAGAGAACATTATTGTAAAGCAAGAAAAGTTTAATATTATCTACTTACGAGATATTGCAAAAGTTGAATTTGCACCAAAAGACATTGAATCATTTGCTCGTGAATTTGGCAGCCCAGTTGTAATGTTAGATGTGTTTAAACGTGGGGGCGAAAATTTGCTAGATGCGTCTGATGCAATTAGTGCCATTATTGATGATCTCACAAAAAATGAATTTCCTGAGAGCTTAGTGGTAACAATTACTAATGACATGTCCGATAAAACAAGGACGCAAGTAGCCGATCTGGAAAACAGTATCATATTTGGGATGATATTAGTCGTTGGTGTGCTTCTATTTTTCTTAGGGTTGAGAAACGCTTTGTTTGTAGGTCTAGCTATACCATTATCTATGTTTACAGCTTTTATGGTGCTAAACGCTATGGGCGTTACCTTAAACATGATGGTTTTGTTTTCTTTAGTTCTAGCCCTTGGAATGCTCGTAGACAACGGTATCGTAATCGTAGAGAATATATATAGATTAATGGATGAAGGATATTCTAAATCGAAAGCGGCAATGTATGGCGCAGGGGAAGTTGCATGGCCTATTATTGCTTCTACAGCGACTACTTTGGCGGCATTTTTACCCCTAGCTATTTGGCCAGGAATGATGGGCGAGTTTATGTTTTACTTGCCAATGACGCTAATGATTGTCTTAGGCTCTTCTTTGTTTGTAGCTTTAGTAATAAATCCAGTTTTTACGTCTGTATTCATGAAAGTTGATGAAACAACATCTACCAAAAAAAGAACAATGTTAATCTCAGGGGGAATAACGCTGCTAGGTGCTACGTTTACGCTTTCTGGAGCGATGGGCTTGGGTAATTTTTTAATTTTCATGGGGATTATGGTAGCCGTAAATGCTATCGTTTTGAGTCCTGCAACCAAGTCATTTCAAAATGGATTTTTGCCCGTATTGGAGAACGGGTATCAGAAGTTTCTTTCGTTTGCACTCTCAGGTGCTAAACCATATTTGTTTCTTGTAGGAATTGTGTTGATGTTATTTATGTCGTTTGGGTTGTTAGGCTTGTTTATGCCTAAAATGCTTTTTTTCCCTATTAACCAACCCACCTATTTGAATACGTTTATTTCTTTGCCTATTGGCACTGATATTGATGAAACAAATGCAGTCACATTAGAAGTTGAGAGGCGAATCAAAACATATTTTGAAGAAGAAATTACAACCGAAGATGGTGAGACTTTGCCTAGAGGGTTTATTGTTCAGTCTGTAATTGCTCAAGTGGGCAAAGGCGCTTCTGATCCCGCACAAGGGGTGTCGATGAATAATACCCCAGAAAAGGCAAGGGTTATGATTTCTTTCGTTGAGTTCGTTGACAGAAAGGGAGTAAAAACTTCAATTGTCATGGGCGATTTACGTGAACGTTTAAATGGAATACCGGGATTACAAATAGTAGTGGATAAAAACGAAGATGGACCACCCCAAGGCAAACCTATTAATATCGAAATTTCTGGAGATGACTATCAAGGCTTAATAGACGAAGCAGAGCGTATGAAGCAGTTTATTAATAAGTCGAAAATCCCAGGTATTGAAGAATTGAAATTAGATATCGAGTTAGGGAAACCTGAATTGATTGTGAAAGTTGACAGACAAAAGGCAAGAAGATTAAATGTATCTACAGCCCAAATCGGTTCTACAATTAGAACGGCACTTTTCGGAAAAGAAGTTTCTAAATACAAAGACGGTGAAGATGATTATGATATTGTAATCAGAATGGAAGATGGCTCTCGTTATAACCAAGAGGCGCTATTAAATCAGAAAATTACTTTTAGAGATCCAGCTAACGGTAAGATAAGTCAGGTGCCAATTTCTTCTGTTGCTGCATTGGAAAAATCATCAACTTTTAGTGCTGTAAAACGAAAAGACCTTAAGCGGTTAGTAACAATTCAATCTAATGTATTAGAAGACTATAATCCAACGGAGGTTGTAGAAGCAATAAAAGAGCGATTAAAAGATTACGAAAAAGGTGAAGGAACGAAATGGAAATTTACTGGACAGCAAGAAGAGCAGGCTAAAGAGATGGCGTTCTTAAGTTCGGCGCTAATGTTTGCAGTGTTCCTTATTTTCTTAATTATTGTGGCCCAGTTTAATTCTATTTCCGCGCCATTTATAATTGTTTTTTCTGTTGTCTTAAGCCTAATAGGTGTATTCTTAGGTCTGGTAATCTTCCAAATGGACTTTATAATAATTATGACCATGATTGGAATAATATCACTCGCAGGAATTGTAGTAAATAATGCGATTGTTCTAATCGATTACACAATGTTGTTAATGAAACGAAAGGCGATTGAGCTAAATTTAACCGATGGTGCTAAGCTTACAATGGATCAGGTCATAGAAACTATTGTGGAAGGCGGAAAAACCAGATTAAGACCGGTTCTATTAACTGCTATTACAACAGTGCTTGGTTTGTTGCCAATGGCAGTAGGTTTGAATATTAATTTCTTTACATTATTCTCGGAATTAGATGCTCATATGTACATAGGTGGAGACAACGTTGTTTTTTGGGGACCAATGTCTTGGACGATTATATTTGGATTAACCTTTGCAACCTTTTTAACGCTGGTAATAATCCCTGTAATGGTCTTAATTGCTACTAAAATAAAATACGCTGTTTTCAAAACAGTCGAGTACTAATATTTAAAATGGAAACAAAAAAGCCCGAAGATTTCTCCGGACTTTTTATTTGCAGGGTAAGCTATTTAGTTCGCTGTTCCGTTAAGAGCAATAGCTAAAGTAATATTGTCTGATAATACCATATCACCAGTCATTTTGAATGCAACGCCAAATTCTTGGCGATTGAACACTAAGTTACCTGAAGCCTTAACGATTCCATTGGTCTCTTCTACTAAAACATCAGTAATTGTTCCAGGTTTGGTAACCCCTTTAATAGTTAGGTCCCCTATTGCAGTGCTTCCTTCTGCACTAGTAATTTTAAAAGACGCAGTTGGAAGGCTATCAGAAGCAAAGAAATCTCCACCTCCTAGGTGACCGATTAATCCTTCGCGAGGATTCTCTTCAGAAAAATTTTCGTCTGTTGGGTTAATCGATTTCATATCGACTACAAATTCACCGGCTATGATCATTCCGTCTTTTAGAGTTAGATTTCCAGATTGTAATTTGATGTCTCCATTATGGGAATACATGCCCATCATCGTGCCTTCCCAATTTATAGAAGATTTTTCTGTTGAAACAACATAGGACATTTCTATAGTTTCATTGGTTTCTATCGTGGCATCGGTTTTGGTTTCTTTTTTCGCTCCACCGCACGAGATTAATCCTACCGCTAAAGCGAAAAGGATAGATGTTTTTGTCATTTTCATAGTTATTCATTTTAATTAATTGTTTGCTATTCTCTTATTTTATCTAAAAGTCTATTTAATTCAATTCTTTCATTTTCTGATAAATTTGATAGTAGTTCATCCAAACTAGCTTCGCAGCTATCCATTTTTTTCAACAAATCAAGACCAGCGTAGTTGATTTTTACATCTTTTTGTCTCCTATCCGTCTTACTTTCTTTACGTTCGATTAGTTCTTTAATTAGCAGTCTATCGAGGATTCTACTAACATCAGAATTATTTTCAATCATTCTTTCCTTTATAGTTCCTACACTAGCAGTTTTGGTACTTTGCCCTCGAAGAATTCTTAATATATTATATTGAGTTGCTGTTATCCCATAACTCTTCACTAGCTTTTGCATTTTCTCTCCCAGAAAATTATGAGTATAGTATACGTTAAGCCTTGCTTTGTGTGCCTCATTTCTAAACTTGCTAAGTATTTCGTCTTCTAATTTCATTAACTTCTATAAAAAGAAGTAAATGTATAAACATGTTTAAACAAACAATGTCTAAACAAATAAATATTTTCATATTCATTTGTTTTCATCAGGCAGAAACGTCAAAGAATTCCTTACATTGCAACCATAATTACTAAGGTTGCTAGGTAAAATTTTAATAGTTGCTATTTGTCTTCTTTCAGGAACCATTTTTCCGCATAATTTATTTGATGAAGGAATAGCTCATTATAAAATTCGACATGAAGAACATGTTGGATTTATTGCTAACTCAAAACAGATTTCGTTGGCGCTTGAGAAATTTCTAGCATCATATGCCGAAAATCCAACTGCTAAAACAGCTGAATACGTATTAAGAAGCTACTATTTCAAAGGGAATTTTTCGATGACTGATAAAAAGAAGCAAATTAAACTTTTTGAAGAAGGAAAGAACTTTGGATTGAAGGCAATCGAAAAATTTCCAAACTCAGCAGAAGTGCTTTATTACCATGCAATTACATATGGAAAATGGGGGTCCGAGATAGGTTTATGGACAGGGATGAAGGATAATGCAGCCGACAAACTTAAAAGCTATTTTGAAAAGGTTATTGAGCTGAACCCATTGGTAATTGATGCGGGAGGGCATAGAATTCTAGCATTAGTTCATCATCAAATACCCTACGTTCCCTTTGTTATTTCGTGGCCTTCAGCAGCAGCAGCAGACCTTAACTTCAAAAAAGCGTTAGAATACTTTCCAGAGAATCCATCTAATAATTTCATGTATGCGGATTTCTTAGAGGATGAAGGCAGGGATCAAGATGCGATTCCTTTTTTAAAGAAAGTAATTGCAATGGAGCCGCGGGCAACCTTTGTAGTCGAGGATACGTGGGCGAAAATAAAGTCGCAAGAGCTCCTCGATAAAATCAACGACTAGTTTTATCGCGTTGTGCAATCCACGTATGTCTGTTTAAAACATCTATTTGCTTCATTCCTTTGGTTACACTATC
>CAJQPE010000045.1 GCA_905480125.1 uncultured Flavobacteriales bacterium
TTACTTGATTTTTGGGCTTCTTGGTGCGGACCATGCCGAATGGTAACCCCAAACCTTGCAATACTCCACGAAAAATATTCAGATAAACTAACCATAGTTACCGTTGCACTTGAAAAAAGTGGTGACGCTTGGAAACATGCAGCACAGCAGGATGGCTTTACTTGGAAACATCAAATAGTTGAAGTTAATCAGTTTGTGATGCTTAATACCATTGCTCAAAACTATGGAGTATCAGACATTCCAGCTAAGTTTTTAATTTCTCCTGAAGGTAAACTACTCCCCAACATGACGTTCAAAGAAATAGATGAATTCTTGATGAACAAGTAAGAACAGGTCAATTCAGGTTTTGTTCAGTCTCGAATTACCTACCTCTACTTTGTGAAGAATGCAATCGCCTTATTTTTTATTCTGATTAGTCAAGTTTTGATAGCTCAGAATTATCGATGTGTCAATTCAGGCAGAGATTATTTATTTCAATCAAATCTTGACGAACATATGTTAGGGCTGCATATTGACTCAATAACAATTAACAATGGAGATAGTATATTTAAAAATTATTTACAACTTCAAAATCCAGATCTCTGGTCTTCTAATTGTACAAGAATAACAGATTCAACTTGGGTAGGTGTAAAAGTTATTGTCAACTCATTAGATAACTACTTTATCAATAAACTTGGAGACACCGTCCTTATTAAGCCCAATGAACAGGTGAACAATTCCTGGACTATGTTCCGTAATGATTCCGTTGTAATTGAGGCAACGATCGATTCTATTTCCACGAAAGATATCCTTGGCAATAGCTCAAACATCAAATATATTTCGATGAATTTCATGGACACAAACGGAACATTTATTAATCATGATCTTCAAGGGCAACAATTAATGCTATCTGAAGATTTCGGGTTAATAGAGACGTATTCTTTTTTCAATTTTCCTGCTGATACTGAAAGGTTCTCTTTGGTTTTAAAAGAAAAATTTAATGCTCAAACAATTTTTGACTTCAATATTGGTGACGTATTTCATACTAGAAACATAACATACCTTCCAGATTGGGGAACATATACTCATGACCAGTTGTATGAAATAAAAACTGTGACAAACAAAGCTGTTAGTAATAACGGAGATACTATTATATACGGCTATGATGCAAAATTATTCCTTAGAGAATATTACTCAACTCCTGATACCGTTATCTCTGATACAACAATTTATATTGGCTATAAAGAAGAGGTAATAATTTTATCGGAACGCCCTAGGTTAGAATTATTTGCAAATCAGATTACAGGAGAATAATACAGCGGATCACGTGCCCAATTCGCATTTAATTCAACATTTAATTCATATCAAAAATCACTAGATGGATATGGAACATTTGACACCAGCTCTAACTGTGTTGCGCCTTATATTGATTGTGGATATGATCCTGATTCATATGCAATTGGCCTTGGAAAAACTTATCAGTGGTTTTGTAACATGTGCTTGAGTTGTAATCAATATTATGAATTAGTCTATGCTAAAAAGGGAAACATTGAATATGGAACTCCATTAAGTTGGTCTCAAATAACATCACTTGGTGAAGAATCACAGGTATCAAACCTTAACGTCTTCCCCAATCCTTTTTCAGATAAAATCGAAATTCAATTACCCTCCAACGCTGATTATTTTATTCAATTGTTGAACTCGATTGGTCAGATAATATATTCTGAGAAATTGAATGGCTCACGAACTTCTATTAACACCGAACAACTTCCTTCCGGAGCGTATTTCTTAAGAATCAACTCGGATCAAACTATGGAAACAGTTCAGTTGATTAAGTAAACGGCACAATCTTTGGAAAGTTGTTTAGTTAAATTAATGTTATGAACCGTATTGTCCCATTTCTTCTTGCTCTTTTATGTCTAGCAGCAACTGTTCCATTCATAGCTCCAACCGAAATTGTTGTTGAAGAAACATTAATCTATAAATCGCTATCACCTGCAACTAAGGCTCCATTTAAAAAGGGAGAAAAACTAAAATACAAACTAGCTTACGGTATTTTAGGAGGAGGTTCGGCCACTATCGAAATTAGGGACGAAGTGAAACATTTAAACGAGAAAGAACTATTACATATTGTAGGCACTGGTAAAAGTTCATCTTTCTGGGATGCTTTCTACAAAGTACGAGATCGTTACGAAACATATGTTGAAGAAGAAACATTTCACCCTCGTTTATTCCTAAGAAACGTTGACGAAGGCGGTTATCAATTTACCCAGGACTATAAATTTTATCCAGACAAAAAAATTGTTAAAACACAAGACAAAAAGGAATTTGACGTACCCACCAACGTACAAGATATGATGTCTTCCTTTTTCTATGCGAGAACGTTCGATTTCACGAATATTAAGCAAGGAGACATTGTTACTGTTCAATCTTTTGTTGATGACGAAATATTTCCGCTAAGCATAAAGTTCTTAGGTACGGATGAAGTAAAAGTGAAAGGAGGAAATTTCAACTGCATGAAATTCGCGCCTCTTGTGCAACAAGGTAGAATCTTTAAGACAGAAGAAGATCTTACTGTCTGGATTAGCAACGATGCTAACAAAATACCTGTAAAAGCAGAAGCAAAAATTCTAATTGGTTCTGTAACAATGGAGTTGACTAACGCTGAAGGGCTTGCTAATTGATACCGCTAGCTAATAGCAACAGAAATTGTATTACTAAAAATTGCAAATCCAAATTTAATTCTGAAGCTATTAGTTTAAAAGCTAGTTCCATCGATTGGAATTCTGTTCAGGCAAAATTTTCAAAAAAAGTTTCTTTTAGAAAAAGTAAAAATTCATTAGTTAATATAATGTCTGACTTTTTTTGGCTAATATCGAAGCGTTTATTAATTTAGATAAAATTAAGGCTATTGATGTGAATTATCAACAATTTACTGCAGTTGCTATTTATTCAAGGAGAAAGAAATGAAAAAAGCATATAAAAATTTTGTTAAAAGTGATGCTAAATTATTAGTCCTAGATAGAGATGAGTCTTTTGATGCTGTTTCTACATGGAAGAAAGTTAAAAACCCTTTTGTTGCCCCATTTAGATTTATTATTTTAGAGATATCTAAGTTGAGCTTTTCAATGAAATTTACTAGCTTTTTATTTAGAAATTTTATGGGAATGAAGGTTGGTAAAAATGTGGGGTTTAGTCCTATTGATATTGATCCTTTGTGTTCTGAGTTAATCACTATTGGAGATAATTGCGTTTTTGGTTGGAAATCAAAAATTTTGTGCCATGAGTTTACCCAAAAGAAAGCTAGGTTTGGAAAAGTTAATATAGGAAATAATGTCTTGGTTGGTGCATGCAGTGTAATTCGTTCCGGAGTCTCTATTGGCAATAACTCTAGCGTTGGAATTTATAGTTTTGTAAATAAAGACATTCCTGCAAATGAAATGTGGGGAGGAGTTCCGGCAAAGAAAATTCGAATGATAGACTAGTAAGAATACAACATATTGTTTTTATATCCTTTCACAAACTTAAATTTTCTTTATGAAGAGGATAATTTAGTAGTCTTTTTATTGATACCTCTACTTCTAGCAATTCACAATTATCGATGAATTAACTTTATAAGAGATGACTTTTTTCAATCAAAAATTGATAGACATTTTGTTCTCTAAATATCGAGTTAATTACCTACGAAGAGCTTGATACCTCCATTTAACATTAAATATCTATTTGGAGTGAATCTTTCTACAGGTGTAGCATTTAATTGAATTTCTCCCATAATATTTAAACTAAATTTTGGTATCTATAACAATTGCCGTATCCCGCTGTGGATAAAGAATTATAATGCCAATGTTTGTAATTGTAACTATTTTGCAACGAATCTCCTTATTCGGCTTAACAACAACTAAATCGGGGAAGGACACCGCTTCTTTTGTATAGCTCTTAAATGATGACAAGAAACAAAGCGAAATCAAAAGGATAAATACGCGCACAATGCAATAATAAAAATTAAATAAGCTAGCTATTATTAGCAGATCAAATTCATCTCCAAATTAATAATCCTCCCTTTTCACACCATTCTGTTAACAAGAATATATTTGTTTCAACCTACCTTGTCGTCATTTCGTTTTCTTTGTTAACACTGAAAAGTAAGCTATGAAATTAGATAAAGGAATTAAGGAAAGAATTGAAAAATTACAAGACAAATACGCAACCATGGGCCAAGACATGGAGTCTTACCTTGATGGCTTATTGTATAGTGACCCACTAAATTATTGGGACTATATTCATACTGATACCCTACTAAGTTTACAAACTCCCCGTACCGATTTTCCTGATGAACAAATTTTTATCATGTACCATCAAATCACAGAGCTCTATTTTAGACTTTCTTTACTTGAAATGGAGCAGATCGGTGACAACGGGAAAATTGTACTCGATAATGGAGAATTTAAAGGGTGGAATGAAAAACTGGATGTCAAATTTTTTATCGATCGACTAAACCGTATCAATAGATATTTTGAATCATTGACTCAATCATTTGAGATTATGGTTCAAGGAATGGAAAAAAGACAATTTCTTAAATTCAGAATGGCTTTACTTCCTGCCAGTGGATTTCAATCAGCACAATACCGAATGTTAGAGATCTGTGCCACAAGCTTCAACAATATCGTTGATAAGAATCATAGAGATAAATTTTCTGGCGCGATAACCGATTCATCGATTGAAGAAATGTTTAATTATTCTTATTGGAAGCAAGGTGCTGCGGAAACTAAAACTGGACAAAAAACATTAACATTAAAACAATTTGAAAAGAAATATTCTAAACAATTAGTAGCGTTAGCTAAAAAGTACAGAACAAAAAATTTATATGTTAAATTTCATCAACTTTCTGATGAAGACCAGAATAACGAAGAATTAAAAAACCAACTGCGCCAATTAGACGTTAATATTAATATCAATTGGCCTTTGTCTCATTACAAATCTGCAGTTCGTTATCTACAAAACACTGAAGATGACGCTGCGGCTACTGGTGGAACAAATTGGCAAAAGTACTTACCTCCTAGATTTCAACAACGAATTTTCTATCCAGAATTATGGTCTGAAACAGAAATCGAAAACTGGGGAAAAGCTTGGGTTGATTCTGTGATTGAAAAAAAATAAATGGCTACAAGAATTAAACACATAGGAATTACCGCTCTGCTGCTTCTGGTTTTAGGATTGTCCGTTTCCTCACTTTTTAGTTTCGAAAGCGATATCCAAGGCGAAGTCGTTGAAAATGTTCCTGAAATTATTGAACCAGTTTATGAATTCGGTTTATGCATCGATTCTTTTAAAGTCATAAAAGCAGAAATCAAACCCAATCAATTTTTAGCCGACATTTTACTGAAATACCACATACCTTATTCTACAATCGACAAGCTAGTGAGAGAAACAAAAAAAGTTTTCGATGTTCGAAAAATAAGATCAGGTAATAATTATCAAGTTTTTTGTTCCAGCGACTCACTTGAAAAAGCAAAATACTTTGTGTATCAGCCTAATCTAGTAGATTACATTGTTTTTGAAATTGGAGATTCTACCGTTTCCGCATATAAAGGATTTAAAGAAGTTACCCTCCGTGAGAAAACTACTTTCGGCACAATCAATTCATCACTTTATCAAACACTATCTGACGCTAACATAAGTCCCAAACTAGCCGTAGAATTATCCAATATTTATGCCTGGACAGTTGATTTTTATCGTATCCAAAAAGGCGATAGATTTAAAGTCGTTTATGAAGAAAGGGTGATTGATGGCAAAGCAATAGGAATTGGAAAGATTACAGCTGCTATTTTCACCCACTGGGGAGAAGACTATTATGCTTATCGTTTTGACCAAAACGGACAAGAAGATTATTTCGATGAAAACGGAAACAGCCTTAGAAAGGCCTTTTTGAAAGCGCCACTGAAGTTTAGCCGAATTAGCTCGGGATATACGCTAAAAAGATATCATCCTGTTCAGAAACGAAACAAACCCCATTATGGAACTGATTATGCAGCGCCAAAAGGAACTCCAATAATGGCTGTTGGCGATGGTATTATTATTGCTTCAAGTTACAGCAAATACAACGGTAATTTTGTAAAAGTGAAACACAACAGCACTTTTATGACCCAATACCTACATATGAGTAAACGTAATTGTAAAGTAGGCAATCGAGTTAGGCAAGGAGACATAATCGGTTATGTTGGAAGTACAGGGTTAGCAACTGGACCCCATGTTTGCTTTCGATTCTGGAAAAATGGGAAACAGGTAAATCATCTCAAAGAAAAATTCCCGCCTTCGTTACCTATTGAAAAAACACACAAGGCCGAGTATGAGAAACAAAAAGGTAAACTAAAAAACAAGCTTGATACTATTGACAACAACGAAACTAGTATCTCTTAAAGCTTCATACCTTTAACAACTCGTTCATCTCTGCGGACCTTGTTTAAGCGCTTCATTTTAAAAGTTAACGAAACATATTCGCTTGTCCCCGAAAGTGAATATTTCTTACCAGCGTATGTTACATACTTCTTTCCTCCTTTTTCACCTTCAGGAATTAGTTGATAAGGCCCTTTTCTGTTTCTAGGATCTCCAAATACTAAATACTTGCCTTCCCCTGGTTCGAAGCGAACCATCATCGTATTTTCTGTTTTCGCACCCACAACAATTCCAGGCGTTCCTGCTGGGATTATTACTTGATCTGAAGAACTCCCAGAAGTAATTACCAGCTCCCCATCATCTGTATCCTTATCGGATTCATCTTTTTGGTTTCGCTGTAATACAATGTCTGCCGAAGTATAAAATTGTAACTTCTTCATCTCCTCTTCAGTCAGTTGATTTTGCTCTTTTACTGCTTGGGTAAATTGAATTTTAGGCGAACAAGAAGCAAAAAAGACTATTAAAACTATTAAGGACAATGTAATTCTATTCATAACTACTTTTTTAATTATAAAAACATCAAAATTTATACCAAAAGTAAGGAATTTAGAATACCATTAAATTACATCCTCTTACATCACCAATATCGAACCGACCAATCACCTCAAACGAACCATTCTGAGCAGTTTTTCCTAAGTCCTGGGTCGCAACAAAAGAACAAGAATATATATTCGCAAGGTCAATTACGTTGATTCCTCCAGCTCTTCCATTAGGCAAAAATTCAAACGGATCGTTTGTGTCTCTAATTTGAACCTTCATCCATGGCGGACAATTGAAAATTCCATTGCCTTTAGAATAGGCTTGAGAAAGCAATTCTGTCATTCCATATTCAGAATGAATTTCTGACACACCAAGGCTATTGGATAAAACCCAATGTAATTCCGACCGAACCATTTCTTTTCTTCGACCCTTCATTCCACCTGTTTCTATAACATTGGTATACCTGAGCTTGAGATTTTTCTTTTCTGCTAAATCTAGTAATGCATAGGAAACACCTAAAAGTAAAGTTGGTTGTTTCCTTTGTTCTAATTCTTCAAGAACTGAAATTAACGCATCAATATCGCTTAAATAAAACCCACTTTCTTCAAATTTACTTCTCTTAATTAACGAATCAACCATATATACCAAAGATGAACTTCCCTGTTCTAAATAGTTAGGTAACAACGCTAATACGACTTTATTTTTGATGTCAGGATAGGCTAACTGAATTCCATTCAGGAAACTACTTTCATAAATTATTTTGTCTTTAACATGATGTGTGCTATTAGCACCTGAAGTGCCACTGCTATTGAACTCTAGATCAAATACATAACCGCCACATGTAACTTTCTGAGTTTTAAAAAACTCAATTGGCAAGAATGGAATTTCAGAATAATCTAACGGGGTATTTCTACCAAATCCATCAACATATTTTCTGTAAACCAAGTTATTCTGATACTGAAATTGAAATATTTCAAGCGCTACTTCGTTAAATCTTTCTTCAGATTTAATTTTGAATGGGTTATATGTATCAATATCAAAATTCAATTGATCTTTATTTCTTAAATTTGTTTAATGAAATGGTTTGCAAAAGTAGTAGTTCTAACAGCGATAACAAGTGTTATTATGTCAAGTTGTACTAAAACCTCATGCAACGAAGATGTACCGACAATCGAATTTTCTAAATTCGAACAATTTGAAGATAAAACCGCCAAACTAATCGTTACCTTTAAAGATTGTAATGGTGATATTGGATTAAATCAAGCGGATAGTATTGAACCTTTTCAGTATAATTTTTTCATGGAATATTTTGAAAAACAAAACGGTGCTTGGGTAAATATCAAACCTATTATACCTTATTATTATAGAATTCCTATCTTGTATGATGGAAGTAACGAATCTGTTGAGGGTGATATTGAAATCTCGTTGGCTTCATACTACAATCCATATAGCGATTATGACACAATCAAATTTCAAATTTATATTACGGATAGAGCCCTCAACGAAAGTAATATAGTTGAGACTTCTGAAATAATTACCCCTACAATTTAGTATTAAAAAAAGCAGCTAATTGCGACTTTTTTTAATACTAACATTTATTTTAGAGCGTACCTCTTTTTGATTGTTCTCTTTCAATTGACTCGAATAGTGCCTTGAAATTACCAGCTCCAAAACCCCTAGCACCCATTCGTTGTATTATTTCAAAAAAGAGTGTAGGGCGATCTTCGACAGGTTTTGTAAATATTTGAAGTAGATAACCCTCTTCATCAGCATCAATCATAATACCAAGTCTCATCAACTTATCAATATCTTCCTTGAGCTCATGACTATGCTCTTCTAATCTGCCTGGCACTGAATCATAATAGTCCTGCGGTGGCGTGCCTAGAAATTCTACTCCACGAGCTCTTAGTTGAGAAACAGTACCAATAATATCATCAGTTGCTACTGCAATGTGCTGAACTCCAGCACTTTCATAAAAATCAAGATACTCTTCAATTTGAGATCTTTTCTTGCCCTTCGCAGGTTCATTTATTGGAAATTTAATCCTCCCATTACCATTACTCATAACCTTACTCATAAGCGCAGAATACTCAGTATGAATCTGCTTATCATCAAACGAAAGAAAGTTTTCGAATCCCATTACATCTTCATACCACTTTACCCATGTATCCATCTCTCCCCAACCAACATTCCCTACCATGTGGTCAACAAATTTTAATCCACACGCTTCAGGGTTATAGTCTGATTTCCATTCCGTAAAACCAGGTAAAAATTGACCATTGTAGTTTTTACGCTCAACAAACATATGAACCGTTTCTCCATAGGTGTAAATACCTGCACGCACAACTTCTCCGTTGTCATCTTTTTCAATAGTTGGTTCCAAGTATGATTTAGCCCCCCTTGTTGTGGTTTCTTTCCATGCTTTTGCCGCATCCTCAACCCACAGCGCTATAACTTTAACACCATCACCATGTTTCACAATATGATCATTAATTGGCGAACTAGATTTCAGCGGAGTAGTTAAAACTAATTTTATTTTATCTTGTTGAATTACGTAAGATACTGAATCAGAGCTACCTGTTTCTAATCCTTTGTATGCATAAGATTGGAATCCAAAAGCAGTTTTATAAAAGTGAGCTGCTTGTTTCGCGTTCCCTACATAAAATTCCAAATAATCTGTTCCTAACAATGGAAGAAAATCTTGAGCACCCTCAAATATTTTCTCTAATCCATATTCTACATTTTTTATTTCACTCATTTTATTAATTTTTTATTGACTTTTTTATTGAATATTTCCTCCTTAGAAGTCAATGCCACATGGCCATAGTTTGAGACAACAATCTCAATTGATATTTTCTAACCGTAATTTTCATAGCTACTCCACCCAAGATTTCCAATATGAGCCATCGTCAATTTTCATAGCAGCCTCTGTTACCATAAGTGGTTTAAAGGTATCTACCATAACCGCTAATTCGTCTGTCTCTACTTCTCCTATGCTGCGTTCCATCGCACCTGGATGCGGGCCGTGAGGAATTCCCGCAGGATGCACCGAAATATGCCCAGGTCCAATATCATTTCTACTCATAAAATCTCCATCAACATAATAAAGAATTTCATCTGAATCTATATTGCTATGGTTATAAGGAGCTGGTATGGATTCTGGATGATAATCATATAGACGCGGGCAGAAAGAACAAATAACAAACGCATCAGTTTCAAACGTTTGATGCACTGGTGGTGGCTGATGTAACCTGCCCGTTATGGGCTCAAAGTCATGAATACTAAAGGCATATGGAAAATTATAACCATCCCAACCAACAACATCAAATGGATGGGTTGCATAAAGATATTCATGAATCATTCCTTGTTTCTTAATCTTAATTAAGAAATCTCCTTTTTCGTCAAACGTTTCTATATTGCTCGGTGCTCTTAGGTCTCTCTCACAAAATGGAGAGTGTTCCAAATGTTGTCCAAACCAATTTCTATATCTTTTAGGAGTATATACAGGTCTAAAAGACTCAACAATAAATAATCTGTTAGATTCAGAATGAACATGTAACTGATAAATTATTCCCCTAGGTATCATTAAATAATCTCCTGAGGAAAACTCAATATTACCCAAAAATGTTTTCAAGACTCCTGATCCTTCATGAACAAAAATAACTTCATCAGCATCTGCATTTTTGTAAAAATAATCTTTAGTCGATTTTTTAGGTGCCGCAAGTACTATATGACAATCGCTATTTACCAAAACGGGAACTCTGCTTTCCAAGTAATCATCTACCGGCTCAACTTTAAACCCATGAAGACGAAGCGATTTCATATTCCTCTCAACAGCTATTTTAGGTTCTACTGAATAACTTTTAAGAATTTCTTTAACCTGAGTTGGCCTATGAAGATGATATAATAAGGAAGACATCCCATCAAATCCAATGGTGCCAAACAACTGCTCGTAGTGATAGTCACCAGTTGACTTTTTAAATGTCGTATGTCTTTTATGAGGTATTTTACCTAATTTATGATAGTACGGCATAACTAATTTTTTTGTTAATAAGCTTACAAGATAAATCAAAGCCAAAATAGAACTTGATTTTACACAAAATTAACAAATGCGAGCTTACTTTCAATGCAAAATAGCTCTAGATTAAAAGATGAGATTCCCAATTAACCGATTGGTTGGCTCAAAATAATAAATTTGCTACTCTTTAAATTTAAAAAAATGGCAAATCAAGAAAAAATTTTAGTAGTTGGCGCAGCTGGACAGATCGGCACTGAGTTGGTGCTTGAATTAAGACTGCGTTTTGGTGCAGAAACTATTATAGCATCAGATATTAAAACTCCGAATTATGATGTTATAGAAGGTGGAATATTTGAGTTTTTAGATATTTTAGATTATAAGGCTTTACTAAAAATTGTAAAAAAACACAACATTAAACAAGTATATCAATTAGCTGCGTTACTTTCAGCAACTGCTGAACAAAACCCCATGTTTGCCTGGAAGCTAAATATGGAAGGTCTATTTAACGTTCTTAATTTAGCCAAAGAAAAAGTAATTGATAAAATTTTTTGGCCAAGTTCTATTGCTGTTTTTGGAGCTACAACTCCAAGAAATCAAACTCCGCAAATTACCATTACAGAGCCGTCATCTGTATATGGTATTAGTAAATTGGCTGGAGAACGTTGGTGCGAATATTACTTTAACAAATTTAATGTTGATGTCAGAAGTGTCAGATACCCCGGGCTTATTAGTCACAAATCTCAACCGGGTGGCGGAACCACAGATTATGCAGTCCATATTTTTTACGAAGCTAAGAAACATCAAAAATATAGGTGTTTCCTAAAGCCAGACTGCACATTGCCAATGATGTATATGGATGACGCGATTAATGCAACTATTAGTATAATGGAGGCTTCTACTAAGAAAATCAAAGTTAGATCGAGCTATAACATTGCTGGTATTAGTTTTGATCCCCACGAATTGGTCACAGAAATAAAAAAACATATCCCCAAATTTACTGCCAGCTATGCTCCTGACTTCAGACAGCAATTAGCTGAAAGTTGGCCCGCAGGAATTGATGACTCAGTTGCAAATAGAGATTGGGGATGGAAAAGTCAATACGACATATCATTTATCGTTAATCAGATGTTAAAAAACATTTAGAAGTTCTTCCTATTTTCGCAACATTATTTTAATATTGCAACATCCTATCGAATAAATGAAATGATTTGTCTAAAAATAAATAGAACTTATACCATATTATTGTAATTTAGACCTTATTTTGTTGAGGGCAAACCTTCTGCAAGTAGCACACTTTTTCTTATTATGAGAAACAAAGTTTTAATTGTCATATATACATTTATCTTCCTGTCCTTCTGGAATATTTCTGCAAGTCAGACTTACCAAATTTATGATGGTGATACGATTAATTTAGTTGATGAAAACAACATGAAACAAGGTCATTGGATATATTTTGGGAATATGAAAAATATTCCGGGTTATGATCCTGATCAAAAAGTTGAAGAAGGTTCCTTTAATAACAATAGAAAAAGCGGAGCTTGGACTAAATATTTCGCTGATGAATCTACGAAAAGTGTTATCGAATACATGAATAATCGACCAAACGGGGCATATACAATTTACTATGAGAATGGTGTAATTCAAGAGCAGGGAATATGGAAAAATAATAGAAATATAGGCACCTTTGTAAGGAAATACCCAAATGGACAAGTTCAACAAGCTTTTTCTTTTAGTGATGGGGGGAAACGTAAAGGTGTGCAAAAGTATTTCTTTCCAAACGGTCAAGAGCAGATTGTTGGTGAGTGGAATGAAGGAAAAGAAGATGGACCTATTACAGAGTACTATCCCAACGGCGACATTAAATCTGTTAAAGTTTTTAACGGGGGCCAAATGGACACGGCACAAACCAAGAATTATGAACCAAAAAATGAAATTAAGGTAGTAGTTGAAGATAATATAGATGACTCTAAATCAGCACCTATTATTGATGAAAATGATATAGTTTTAGGCGGGCCAGAGACAGTAAAAAAGACTCCTAATGGGGCTCAGCCAAAATTATTTGATGGCAACGGACCAGGAACATTATATAACAAAAATCGTCACTTATCGCAAAAAGGAAACTTTAAGAACGGTAAACTTATGGATGGTAAATGGTATCGTTATGATGTAAACGGTCTGCTTGTCTCCATTGAAATATACAAAAACGGCAAGTACATAGGTGAAGCTCAGATAGACGAGTAAGAGTGAGAGGATTTCCTGCACCTTTCCTTGATACATTTTCACTTTAAACATTTATTTTACTTCCTTTGTCCTAAATGGAATTTTTAGTAATTTACAACTCGATCGCCAGAGAAAAACAAGAGTTTATTTCTCTTAACCATAAGTATGTAGGATTATACGTTTGTGGCCCCACCGTTTATGGCGATGCACATTTGGGTCATGCGCGGCCCTATATTACGTTTGATATAGTATACAGGTATCTACAATATTTGGGGTACAAAGTTCGATACGTTAGAAACATTACAGACGTAGGCCATCTAGTTAATGATGCAGACGAAGGTGAAGATAAGATTGCGAAACAATCGCTTATCGAAAAACTAGAGCCAATGGAAGTTGTGAAGTGCTACGCGGATCGTTTTCACGAAAACATGGATCAGCTAAACAATCTTAGGCCAAGCATTGAACCTACTGCCTCTGGTCACATTATAGAACAGATTGAAATGATTAAGGAGATTCTCGAGAATGGTTATGGCTATGAGAAAAATGGCTCAGTATATTTTGATGTTGAGAAATATAATCAAGACAATAATTATGGTAAACTCTCTGGAAGAAAAATTGAAGATATTCTTGAAAATACGCGTTCGTTAGACGGAAAAAGTGACAAAAAACATTCTGCAGATTTTGCTCTTTGGAAAAAAGCAATGCCGGAGCATATTATGCGGTGGCCATCTCCCTGGGGGGATGGGTTTCCCGGCTGGCACTTGGAATGCTCTGCTATGAGCACCAAATATCTTGGAGAACAATTTGATATTCATGGAGGAGGTATGGATTTACTTTTTCCCCATCATGAGTGCGAAATTGCGCAAAACATAGCAAGTAGAGGTATAGAGCCTGTCAAGTATTGGATGCACAATAATATGATTACCATTAATGGGAAAAAAATGGGTAAATCATTAGGTAATTTTATAACTCTCGATGAATTATTTTCAGGAGCGCATAAGTTGGTTGAACGGCCTTACAGTCCTATGACAATAAGATTCTTCATCTTACAGGCACATTACCGGAGTACAGTTGATTTCTCAAATACAGCTCTGCACGCTGCAGAAAAAGGTTTAAAAAGATTGTTAGCTGGAGCTAAAACGCTGCAAAATTTAAATTATTCCGAATCGTCATCCATTGATTTATCAAATATTAAACCTGCCGTATTTAATGCTTTAAATGACGATTTCAATAGCCCAATTGCCATTGCTAAGCTATTTGATGCGGTAAAAGTTATCAATGCAGTTAATGACGGAAAAGAAATGCTCTCTCGGAATGATTTAAGTGACTTGCAACAATTATTTAACGATGTTGTTTTCACTATTTTAGGACTTAAAGAAGATAATTCAGATTCCAATGATGATAATGATTTAGTAAATGGCTTAATGGAAACGATAATTGATGCCCGTAAAGAACTAAAAGCTCGTAAAGAATTTGAATTAACTGATCAAATCAGAGATAACTTGGCTAAATACAATGTTCAAATAAAAGATACACGTGAAGGAACTGTTTGGATCCATGAAAAATAATTGGTGGGTCATCGTCTTGCTATTATTTAGCGCATGTGATTCTGGGCAAGAACAAACAACCACCATTCCAAATACCAAACCATTAGATATAGAAGTAATTTCACTCAAAGAAACCCCTGTTTTTAATCAAGAACAGGCCTATAAATTTATACAATCTCAAGTAGATTTTGGCCCTCGCGTGCCAAATACTGAAACACATAGAAAATGTGCTACTTACCTCGCTAAAACATTAGCTAATTTAGGTTTAGACACTATCGTACAGCGAACCGATGTAACTGCTTTTAACGGAAAAACTCTTTCTATTCAAAATATTATTGGCCAGTATAAACCTAATGCTATAAACAGAATATTGCTATGTGCTCATTGGGATTCTAGACCCTTTGCCGACAGAGACACAAAAAAACAAGCCAAACCAATTGATGGTGCAAATGATGGTGCAAGTGGAGTTGGGGTTCTGTTAGAGATTGCTCGGACTATTTCGCAATCCGAATTAACTCCAAATAATGGCTTCGACATAATCTTTTTTGATGCGGAGGATTATGGCCAACCAAGCAATACAATAATGTCGTCTCAAAATAATACTTGGTGTCTCGGTTCCCAATATTGGGCGCGCAACAAGCATCGACTGGGTTATTATGCTAAATATGGTATTTTGCTTGATATGGTTGGAGCCAAAGGAGCCGTCTTTCCAAAAGATGGAATTTCTATGAATTACGCGCCACAGTTTGTAAATCAGATGTGGAAAATCGCTGCTAAAATGGGTTATTCTAATTATTTCATTAATCGAAACATGTCGGGGCAAATTACTGATGATCACCTATATATTAATACTATTGCGGGCATACCTTGTTTAGATGTTATACATTACGATATAGAAAAAATGGATTTTGGATATTTTCATCATACCCACAAAGACAATATGGAAATTATCGACAAGGAAACATTGCGTGCCGTTGGTGAAACTGTTTTACAGATGATTTACCAAGAAAACTAATCTCATTTTCAACCATAAAAGTTAACTTCGGGCAAAACATTTGCCATGTCCCGAAATAAAAAAAAACTTTTTCTATTAGACGCTTTTGCTCTTATCTATAGAGCTTATTTTGGTTTTACCAACAACCATCAATATAATTCAAAGGGACTTAACACCTCTGCAGTGCTTGGGTTTACAAATACATTAATTGAGATTCTTCGTAAAGAAAAACCCACACACATTGCTGTTGTTTTTGATGCCCCATCAACAACAATTCGTGAGGTTGAATTTCCCGAATACAAAGCGGGAAGAGAGGCAATGCCAGAAGACATAAGACATGCCTTGCCTTATATCAAAAAGGTAGTTAAAGCATTTAATATCCCTATATTACTATGTGAAGGATATGAAGCAGATGATGTAATAGGAACCTTAGCAAAAGAAGCTGAACGAAAAGGGTTTACAACATACATGATGACTCCTGATAAAGATTTTGGACAGCTAGTTTCAAAAAATATATTTATGTATAAACCCGCTCGAAGCGGAAAACCCGCGGAAATTTTGGGAGTAAAAGAAATTTGCGAAAAGTTTCAAATACAAGACCCGCTTCAAGTAATTGATATTTTAGGACTATGGGGGGACGCTGTTGATAATATTCCAGGAATCCCTGGAATTGGTGAAAAAACCTCTAAAATTCTTATTGCAAAATATGGAAGCATTGAGGGTTTAATTGCTAATACTGACGAATTAAAAGGCAAGCAAAAAGAAAACGTCATCAATTTTGCTCAACAAGGACTAATGTCTAAACAATTGGCAACGATAATGCTCGATGCCCCTGTAGAGTTCGATGAAAAGGAACTTGAATTAACAGAGCCTAATAAAGACTCTATTCGTGAGCTATTTTCAGAATTAGAATTTAGAACGCTTGCTCAAAGAATCCTAGGAGAAGATATTGTCATTAAACAAGTTGTTGGAGGACAACTCAATATGTTCGGACAAATTGAGGAAATAAAAGTAACTAACGATTTAGAGATGGTGGTTTCAAAAACTATCAATGATGTTAAACATGATTATCAACTTATTGAAACTCCTGAGAAAATAGCCAAACTTGCAAAACAACTTGAAAAATCTGACTCATATTGCATAGATACGGAAACAACCGGCTTAAATCCACTTACGGCAGATCTAGTTGGAATTTGTTTCAGTTTTTGTGCCCATCAAGCATATTATGTGCCGGTTTCGGGCGAGCACAAAGAAATTACAATAGCTGTCAGCGCGTTCAAAAAATCCTTAGAAGATACCAAAATTGAAAAAATCGCACACAATTTAAAGTATGACTATTTAATCCTACAAAAGTATGGTGTTGTAATGGCAGGGGCGCTATTTGACACTATGATCGCACATTATCTGTTTCAGCCAGATATGAAACATGGAATGGATGCGTTATCTGAAAGTTTTCTAAATTATAAGCCCATTTCTATTGAAACTCTGATTGGGAAGAAAGGTAAGAATCAACTCAATATGGGAGATTTATCTTCAGAAACGATTAAAGATTATGCTGCTGAAGATGCAGATGTTACTTTCCAATTGAAGCAGCTATTTTCAGAAAAAATGAAGAAGGGAAATGTGAAAAAACTTTTCAACGACATAGAAATGCCTTTAACAAAAGTTTTGGCTGATATGGAAGCAGAAGGCATCAACCTTGATATTAGTTCACTCTCAAAGTTTTCTGAAGAACTTCGTTTAGACATTGCAAAACTTCATAAAAACATAATTATGGAAGCCGGAATAGAATTTAACCTCGATTCTCCGAAACAACTCGGACAAATTTTATTTGAGGTTCTAAAAGTTACCGACAAGCCAAAAAAAACAAAAACTGGTCAGTATTCAACAAGTGAAGATGTTCTATCTAAACTAGCCAATGACCATAAAATAATACATAACATACTTGATTACAGGTCGTTAAAAAAACTAAAGTCAACTTATGTTGACGCACTTCCTGCTTTAATTAACCCGAACACAAAAAAACTGCATACCACCTACATGCAAACTGTTGCAGCAACTGGACGACTGAGTTCTAACAACCCTAATCTGCAAAATATACCGATTAAAACAGAAAAAGGCCGCGAGATAAGAAGGACCTTCATCCCACGCAATAAAGAGTTTGTTCTTTTAGCGGCAGATTATTCTCAAATTGAATTAAGAATTATCGCAGCATTAAGCGAAGACGAGAACATGCAACTAGCTTTTGTTAACAAAGAAGATATCCATACTGCTACAGCAGCCAAAGTATTTAGTGTTAAACAAAATGATGTTACCCGAGAAATGAGAGGAAAAGCCAAGGCTGTTAATTTTGGCATCATATACGGGCAAAGTGCTTTTGGTCTTTCTCAAAACTTAAATATATCTCGCGGAGAGGCGAAAGAAATCATTGAAAACTACTTTATTCAGTATCCAAAAATTAGAACATATATGGATAAAACGATTGAGACAGCAAAAACAAATGGATACGTGGAAACTATTTTAGGCAGAAGGCGGTATTTAAAGGATATTAACTCAAGTAATGCAATAGTGCGTGGACATGCGGAAAGAAACGCTGTAAATGCGCCTATTCAGGGTTCAGCTGCAGATATAATTAAAATCGCAATGATTAATATCCATGCTGGGATGAAAGAAAGTACTTTTAAGTCAAAGATGCTTCTTCAAGTGCATGATGAACTAGTTTTTGACGCACATAATAATGAGACAGATAGACTTACTGCATTTGTTAAAGACAAAATGGAAAACGCTGTGAAGCTTTCCGTGCCTCTCGATGTCGAAATAGGAATAGGTAAGAACTGGCTGCAGGCACATTAATATAAAACTTAATTGTCCATTATAATTGATTAATTATATTTGTTTTCATTGTAAAGTGCAAGATTCTAAGACCAAATATGCTAGGTGCCCGAATAATGAAAAAGCTTAAGTTCATCTCTTCTTTTTTTTTACTCGTATTCACCTTTTTTTTTCTAGGTTGCACTGAAGATAAAGAATCAGAAAAGAAAGAAGATAAAGAGATTTTGCACCATAATGTTGAAGAAGCTAAATCAATTTTTTATATGCTACCTTCACCAATTGAAACAGCATCTTTACTTCAAAAAGCTGGTGCAAAATATGATGGGAGCATTCTCAATCCGGTAATTAATATATCAAGATATGAGCTCGCCAGTATGAAAGCCCTTAATTTAGGAATTTATGGCTCAGACCTAAGCTACGCAGGAGTATTCGATCAAACCCAAGAAATTATGTTTTACCTCTCGTCTTGCAAACAACTTGCCGATGGACTTGGCCTTGAAAATGCGTTTAACGTCCACACAATGCAAAGGATGGAGGAAAATGTTAATAATAAAGATTCCCTACTTCAACTTATTTCTGATTCATACTGGATGGCCGACTCTTATTTGGAAGAAAACGAACGGTCAAATTTATCAGCACTGATTATTTCTGGTGGATGGGTGGAAGGACTATACATAGCAACAAAACTTGCCGAGACAAACACAAACGAAGCATTATTGGCAAGAATTGCGGAACAAAAATTATCCTTATCTCACCTTTTGTCTATGGTTGAAACATACAAAGAAAATCATGCTGATTTAAACGATGTTTATTCTGATTTAATAGAAATCAATACAATCTTTGACAAAATAAAGTCAGAAAAGGGTAGTTTTGAAACTTCAAAAGATTCGGAAACGGGAATAACTACAATTAGTAGCTCCGCAAAACTGATTCTCTCGAAAGAACTATTACAAGAAATTTCAATTAAAATTGAATCAATACGCAACAGATATATCCAATAGACTATGAAATTATTAACAAAAATAACGGCTTTAACATTGCTTCTTGGAAGTTTTAGCCTATCTGCAATAAGTCAATCTGCTTGTCACGGATACGGTAAATCTTCGTGTAAGCCAGACTTAGAAGATTATGTGCAAAACCCTCAGGTGCTCAATGCTGAGCTTAGTTCTGGTGAATCGGCGGAAATAGCGATGGTATTCTCTGCGAAACATGATTATCGAATTCAGATTTGTGCAGAAGAGCATATGGGTGAGATTGGTTTTAAAATAAAATCATCAAAAGGTGAAATTCTATTAGATAATCAAGATTATGAGATGATTAATAGTTGGGATTTTACTATGAGTAAAACCAAAAGACTTATTATAGAAGTAACATTTTTAGGTGCTGACAGTGAAGATGGTTTTGAAGAAACTGGCTGTGCTGCAATTATTGTTGGATATAGGCATTCAACACAACAAGGATTTAGATAAAAAACATAAGAAACACTTTCAACATGACTACAAAAACATCAATATTAGCAGTACTAAGTATTACTTTTCTTTTCTCATGTACAACAGGAGAAAATAATTCAACCGATAGTATTCAAAAGCGTACTGATAAAGAAATTGCTGAAGAAATAAATCAAGAAGAGCAAAACGAAGCGCAAAAAATGTTTTATGCACTGCCTTCTCCATTTGAAATTTCTAGTTTAATGAAGGCGGCTGGGGTAAAATTTGAAGATGGAATTCTTAATTCAATTGACAATCTTTCCAACTACGAAACAACAACTTCCAAAGCATTAAACTTGGGTATTTACGGTGCTGATGTAAGTATTACAAGTATTTATGACAAAACACAGCATACAATGCTTTATCTATCATGCATTAAGAAGTTAGCGGATGATTTAGGTATTTCTTCCGCTTTTAATGGAGAAACAATGACTCGTCTTGAGGCAAGTAAAGAAAGTAAAGATTCTCTTCAAAACATTGTAGTTGCGGCATACGGGATGGCAAATAACTATTTAAAATCCAATGCTAGCTCAAGTACTTCATCTTTAATTTTAGCTGGGGGCTGGATTGAAGGTTTGCATATAGCTGCAAGTATGGTAAATCCAAAAAAACCAAACGATGAATTAATTGAATTAATTGCTGATCAAAGATTTTCAGTTGAAAATCTAATCTCTTTATTAGAATTAAATAAAGAAGAAGCTGATATTGCTTCTATCATTACTGATTTGAAAGCATTAAAGGCTATTTATGATGAACTAGAAGATACTGATGGTCACGAAGTGTCTACTACTACAAATGAAAGTGGGACTATGATTTTAGGCGGCGGTAGTGATGTGATATTAGATGCCGAATTTCTTGCTAAAATTACTACAAAAGTTAATGAAATTCGAACCAAATATGTAGGCTAATCATAATCGTTATGAAAAGGATTATTCTTGCTGTATCATTTACAATAGCCACTGCCTATTTTTCCAACTTGGGAGCACAGTGTAAGACATATACAAAAAAGGAGTGTATGCCGTTATTAAAGCCTTACATTCATAACGGCCAGATGAACAACATTACGCTTTTCCCTGGTGAAGATGCTAGCTTAGTTCAGACTTTCTACTCTGGACAAAATTATCGTATTCAATTATGTGCGCAAGAAAATCTGGGAGATAGTGTTTACTTCAAAGTAATTACCGCGGATGGACAACTTGTATACAGCACACAAAATGACGATATTCTTTACTGGGATTTTAATATTGCTAATACGCAAAATTTAAAAATTACTGTTGTTGTGCCCAATCTGATACCTGCAGCTGAAATAGAACAAAATGGCTGTATTGCGATTCTTGTTGGATTCATAGACTAAATCCTACCTCATCTCAAGCTCGTAAGTAGTGTTTTTATAGGTAACTGTGGCATTTTTATCACAAATTCCTGAACCGTAATCAATAATTCTAGGTGACAGCGATGGGCCAAGATTCATATCGATACTTCCTTGTGAGATCCAATTACAATTCATTGAGAACAATAAATTATCTACAATCTCAGCATCAAATTCATTTCCATTTGAAGTGCGTCCATTTGAAGTGCCGGAAATTTCAAACTTGTCATCAGAAATATCATCGGTAATATCTCCTGAAGTCCATTCATATATTCGCCTACTATTCCATGATATATTGATCGAATCATGTTCAATTTTTGCATTTTCTACAGTGATATTAAATATATAATTATTATCAATATTGTACCCCTTATTACGAATCGTCATTGCACCCGAAATTGACATACTGTCAACCTTATAGTTAGAAAATGATACGGTTACAGAGGTTCCAGAAGAATCATATTGGCCACTAAAAACAGCCCTTAACATTCCGGAAGAATAATAACTATTGGCACAGGAAGATGCCGAAGTTCCAAAATCAATAACTACGGTGTTTGGAAAAGTAATAATGCTATTAGAGAACAAAACCGAATCTATACAATTATCCGTAATATTATCTTGTATTGTATCCTGTACGCCATTTAGCAAACTATTCTCCCAAGCCAAGGCGTGCACAGTTTTAAACACATTATTAAAGATATTGACCGCAGTTGCATTATCAATAGGGGCAGCGTTCTTAACCTCTAAAGCTCTATTAGATTTTCTACATTGTGAAGAGAAAATCGAAAACAAAACAAGTAAACTAATGAAAGTAACAATACTAAATATTGAACGTGTATTCACATCTTAATTTTTAACCAACTTTTGACGAAAATACTTCAAAAGAGTTAAAAATGATTAGTTTTTATCGTAAATTGTAAATGTCAAGTCATGCGCATTTCGTTCATCCATTTTAGTTTTTCTATTAGAAACCTCATTCCAATCATTAAAATCTATAGTTGGGAAAAAAATATCTGCATCAAAACTAGCGTCTACTCGTGTTATGTAAAGACGATCTACCAAATCAGTTTTTAGAGCAAGATTATAGATCTGTCCCCCCCCTATTATAAAAACTTCATTTTCTCCCGCCGCCTCTGCCATTTCAATAGCCTTATTAATAGAAGCTGCTACAAGGGCTCCCTCTATATGCAAATCTTTTTGTCTTGAAACAACAACGTTAACCCTATTAGGTAAGGGTCTATATTTTTTAGGGATGGACTCATAACTTTTACGACCCATAATCACATGATGACCCGTGGTTATTTCCTTAAAATATTTCATGTCTAAAGGGAGATGCCACAACAACTGATTATCCTTCCCAATTTCAAGGTTTTTACCTACAGCTACAATCGCAGAAACAACCATCATACAGCTACAATTCCCTTGATATGGGGATGGGGACTGTAATCAACTAATTCAAAATCTTCGAATTTGAAATCAAATATATTTTTCACAGAAGGATTTAATTTTATTGTGGGTAAGCTTCTCAAAGCTCTGCCCAGCTGCAAATCAACTTGTTCTAGGTGATTGTTATACAAGTGCACATCACCAAAGGTGTGGATAAACTCACCAACTTCTAGGTCACACACTTGGGCCATCATCATAGTCAATAGAGCGTATGATGCTATATTAAACGGAACCCCTAAAAAAGTATCTGCACTTCTTTGATATAACTGACAAGATAACTTTCCTTCGGCTACATAAAACTGAAATAAACAGTGGCATGGAGGCAAGGCCATGTTTTCAATATCTGCGACATTCCATGCGCTTACAATGTGTCTTCTTGAGTTTGGATTGTTTTTAATTTGGTCAACTAAGGTTTTTATTTGGTCAACAGCATCACCATTTGGAGTTGGCCAAGACCTCCATTGATGACCATAAACAGGGCCTAGATTTCCACTTTCATCAGCCCATTCATCCCAAATTCTAACCCCATTATCTTTCAAATACTTGACATTAGTATTTCCTTGCAAAAACCAGATGAGTTCATGAATAATAGACTTAAGATGAAGTTTTTTTGTGGTTACCATTGGGAAGCCTTCATTTAAATCAAATCGCATTTGATATCCAAATGCACTAATCGTTCCGGTCCCTGTTCTGTCGCCCTTCTGAGTTCCCTTATCTAGGATATGTTTAAGTAATTTATGGTACTGTTTCATACTACTGATTTAGCAATCAAAAGTCGTAAGAAAAAACAGAAAAAAGTTTGAAAAAGAAACGAAGTTATGAAGATGTTTTCAAAAAGTCATTATTAATACTCAAACTAGCATAAGCCAGAGGTCTATTTTGGTTAGTTCGATCATTTCTATAAACTAGCTAATTCCGAAAGGTTTCATTGTTTCCTATATAAGTTGTTTAAAATCTATAATTTGAAACACATTAAAACAGTTAAAATAACATGCCACTTTCTTTTCTCAGCTACATTCAATCAATACAACATTCCAACAATAACTGCTGTAAACATACAAGCCAGAGTGCCTCCGAGCAGCGCTCTAATACCTAATTCGGAAAGAAGAGCCTTACGCGCAGGAATCAAGGCGCCAATTCCCCCTATCTGAATACCGATTGAAGCAAAATTTGCAAATCCACAAAGTAGATAAGTTGACATGATTATAGATTTTTCGTGAACAAATGCCCCGCTCGCTTTAAGCTCGCCCAAAGATAAATAAGCAACGAATTCATTTAACACTGTTTTCTCACCAATAAGCTGACCGACAAGCACCATATCTTCACTTGGCACACCTAATAGCCAAGCAATCGGTGCACATAAATAACCTAGAATAAATTGAAAAGAGAAACTATCAAATCGAGTATATTCCGAAATTAATTCATTTAAATGAGTAATATCTCCAAACCACCAAAGCCCAGCATTGCCCATAGCCATTAAAGCAATAAACACTAAAAGCATCGCGGCAACGTTTATGGCTAATTTAACTCCGTCTGACGTCCCGTTGGCAATCGCTTCCAGAATATTAGATCCAATTTTATCCTTAGTAACTTCCAAAGATTGGTCAAAATTTTCAGTTTCCGGAACAAGCATCTTAGCTGCTACAATAGCTGCTGGTGCAGACATAACGGATGCCGCTAACAGATGTTTAGCAAACAATGCTCGCTGCACATCATCCTCACCTCCTAAGAAGCCAATATAAGCAGCCAATACCCCGCCAGCGATGGTCGCCATGCCTCCTGTCATCAAGCACATAATTTCAGATCTCGTCATTTTTTCTAGGTATGGTTTAACTAAAAATGGAGATTCTGTTTGTCCTAAAAAAATATTTCCTGCAGCTGAAAGACTTTCGGCTCCAGATAAGTTCATCACTTTTTTCATTGCCCAGGCTAAAACATATACAACCTTTTGAAGAATTCCAAGGTAAAACAACATGCTCGTTAGAGCTGAAAAGAATACTATTGTTGGTAAAATATTAAATGCAAAATTAACTAATCCAGTTTCAACTTTTCCTGTCACAAAAGAACCGAATAAAAAACTAGATCCGGTTTCCGTAAACCGAATAACATCTATGAACCTATCGCTTATCCATTCGAACACAAACGCTACCCAAGCAACTTCTAGTATTAAAAATGCGAAAATTAACTGCATTAAAAGTCCTTTACCAACAAGCGGCCAGTTAATCGCCTTTCTATTTGAACTAAAGATATAAGCAATACCAACAAGAACGCCCATTCCTAAAACACCGCGTGAAATTGATTCGAGTCCTATTGATAAAAGCATACTTCTCAAAATTTAGAAAAGCAAGTTAGGAAATAAATTGACAGTGTAATGTAATTTAGGAAGCTTTTCTCTGGTCAATCTCATCTCGAATTCTAGAGGCTTTTTCATAATCTTCCATACCAATGGCCTCTTTGAGATCTTTTTCTAAATCTTTAATAGAACTGTTATTTAATGGGTCTACTGATTTTGCAACATCAGAAATTTCAATTTCTAAATCTTCCTCGAACTCTTCAGAAATTACATCTTCTTCTAAAACTATTCCAGAATTTGATAAAATAAACTCATAGGTGTAAATTGGACAATTAAAACGAACAGCGAGTGCTATTGCATCAGAAGTTCGAGTATCTATTTCAACCTCTTTAGCACCGTTGTTACAGACTAATTTGGCGTAGAATATTCCTTCAACCAAATTATAAATAATAACTTCTTTTATTCCTATTTCAAAATTCTCGGCAAAGGTTTTAAATAGGTCATGAGTTAGGGGACGACTAGGCTGCATTTTCTCTAACTCGATTGCAATAGCTTGCGCTTCAAATCCACCAATAATAATTGGTAAACGCCTCTTGCCTGGTTCTTCTCCTAAAACTAACGCATATGCTCCAGTTTGCGTCTGACTGTATGAAAGACCTACTATTTCGAGTTTAATTTTTTCCATTCAAACAAAAAATGTCAATATATTTCTTTCTGGACAACCTGATTTTATCTTTAAGAACTAAAATACAACTTTTTTGTTAATTGTTTACTTCGTTGAATTTTTTATAAGCCTGTATTAGCTTGGGAACAACTTCGAATGCGTCTCCAACAATACCATAATCAGCTGCCTTAAAGAAAGGTGCCTCAGCATCGGTATTAATGACAACCATCACTTTACTACCGTTAACTCCCGCCAAATGCTGAATCGCACCAGAAATTCCGACAGCGATATACAAATTAGGACGAACAGCTACGCCAGTTTGCCCGACATGCTCATGATGCGGTCTCCAGCCAATATCTGCTACGGGTCGGGAACAGGCTGTTGCTGCTCCCATTTCGTTAGCTAATTCTTCAATCATTCCCCAATTTTCAGGACCTTTAAGTCCTCGGCCGGCAGAGACAACTAAATCAGCATCAGTAAGCAAAACTCCTCCCTCGCCTTTAGCATTGAATTCTTTAACAGATACTGTCGAATTACCCAAGTCTACAATAAACTCTTCAACGGTCGCAATGGCGTCAGAAGTTTCAACTTGAATTGAATTCGGCATTAAAGCAATTACCTTTTTATCTGAATTAATTTTGCAATTGGCAAAAGCTTTTCCAGAGAAAACAGCTTTCTTAATTATAAATCCATTAGACGTGTCCGGCAAACTTAAAGCTCCTGAAACCATTCCTGCATTTAATCCGGCCGCAACTCTTGAAGATATTGATTTTCCTGAGAAATCCATAGCAAAAACTATCACTTCTGCACTTTCTGCAGCCGCCCTTACTAGTTTTGATAATCTCTGTCCATCAAATTCAGTAATCGTTTTATTTATCAATACTTTTGAGGCGCCATAGCTGCCTAATGCAGCTAATACCGATTCATCAACATCGCCATACGTTATTACTGTAGTTTCTCCTATTTTACTTCCATAATGGATGGCTTCTTGCGCTGATTTGGCAATAGCTCCATTATTTGAATCTGCAAATACTAGTACTGACATATCTTATATAACTTTTGCTTCGTTGTGTAATAAACTAATTAATTCATCCATGTCTTCAGCATCAACCATTTTACAAGCAGTTTTAGCTGGCGGCAACTCATAAGAGACAACTTCAGTCATTGTTGATGAACCAGATGCCGGAACAACTGTTAATGGTTTAGTTCTCGCCTGCATAATACCCCTCATATTAGGAATACGCTGCTCTGCCATCCCTTTGGAAGCACTTAACACAAATGCTCCGGAAACTTCAACAACTTCTGTACCCCCTTGAACATCTCTTTCTATAGTAGCTAGAGTTCCATTCACATCTAATTTAACCGCTAGTGAAATATATGGCAATTCCATCAATTCAGCGATCATTCCGCCAACTTGAGAGCCATTGTAATCAATTGTCTCCTTTCCACAAAGAACCATATCATAACCATTATCTTTTGCATAGTTTGCAATTTCACTTGCTACTTGAAAAGCATCATTTGGGTGCGCATCGATGCGCACAGCATCATCAGCTCCAATTGCCAAAGCCTTTCTAATAATCGGATCGTAATCTGCTCCACCTACTGAAATAGTGGTAACAGTTCCGTTATTTGCTTCTTTTAATTCCAATCCTCTTACTAAGGCATACCATTCATCATAAGGATTAATTATGAACTGAACTCCAGCTTCTTCGAATTTTGTATCTCCATCAGTAAAAGAGATTTTTGCCGTGGTATCAGGCGCCTTGCTAATACAAACTAATATCTTCATTAATTAAAATTTTTTAAATTTTATCGGAGTTGCAAAAGTAAATAAAAAAGACCCAAAAGGAAAGGATTTACAACTACTTGTTATCTGACTGACGGACAGAATTTTTTGATGATTTTGGAAGTGATATAAGAACCGACTTTTATTTTTACTTTTGCTGGCTTAATTCAATAAGCTATGAGAAAAATTCAGATGCGTGATGCCCTTCGTGAGGCGATGAGCGAAGAAATGCGAAGAGACGAAACTATTTACCTGATGGGTGAAGAAGTTGCAGAATACAACGGGGCATATAAGGTTAGCCAAGGGATGTTAGCGGAATTTGGAGAAAAGCGTATTATTGATACCCCAATTGCAGAATTAGGGTTTACTGGAATTAGTGTTGGCGCAGCGATGAACGGACTGAGGCCAATTGTTGAATTTATGACCTGGAACTTTGCCATTCTAGCGGCGGATCAAATTATTAATAGTGCTGCAAAAATGCTACAAATGAGCGGTGGTCAAATTAATGTGCCGATCGTTTTCCGAGGGGGAAATGGTTCTGCAGGTCAGTTAGCGGCTACACACTCTCAAAGTTTTGAAACATTTTATGGACATATTCCTGGTTTAAAAGTCCTTTCTCCTTCAAACCCCTACGATGCGAAGGGTTTGTTAAAGGCTGCAATTAGGGACAATGATCCGGTTGTATTCTTAGAATCAGAGAGAATGTATGGTGATCAAGGCGAGGTTCCTGAAGGTGAATATATTATTCCTATTGGACTTGCCAATGTAACGAAAAAAGGAACCGATGTTACAATTGTTTCTTACAATAAGACGATGAAAATTGCGATGGAAGCTGCTGAAGAATTAGCAAAAGAAGATATATCAGCTGAAGTAATTGATTTAAGAACTATCCGCCCAATGGACTACGCAACAATTATTGAATCTGTTAAGAAAACAAACCGATTGGTTATTGTTGAGGAAACTTGGCCATTTTGTGGTATCTCTACTGAGATTGCTTTCAACATACAACGCCACGCCTTTGATCACCTTGATTCGCCCATAAAAAGGGTTACCCAAGCGGATACCCCTTTGCCTTTTGCAACGCAGTTAATTGATGAATCATTACCGAACGTTTCTCGCGTAATAGATGCCGTAAAAAGTGTGCTATATATTAATTAATTGACACTTACTAAAGCGGGAGTTGATAATGTTTGGGTTTTTTAATTCAAACGCATACTTTTGCCGCCTTAATTTTTTATATCAGTATTTACTAATACAATACAACTAATGGAAGAAATGATGATTTACATGCCGATAGGCATGGCAGCTTTAGGCTTAATCTATATGGTTATCAAAAAAGGATGGGTGATGAAGCAAGATGCCGGAGACGGTAAAATGAAGGAAATTTCTGATCACATTTATGAAGGTGCATTGGCATTCTTAAATGCTGAGTACAAATTATTAGCAATTTTTGTCGTTGGAGCTAGCGTTATTTTAGCGGGTTTATCGTTTATGATAGAGTCAACTCATATTTTAATTGTTATTGCATTCGTTATTGGTGCTATTTTTTCCGCTTTAGCAGGCAATATGGGAATGAAAATTGCTACAAAAACCAACGTAAGAACTACTCAAGCTGCTCGAACTAGTTTGCCCGATGCTTTAAATATATCGTTTGGAGGTGGCACAGTTATGGGATTAGGAGTTGCAGGTCTAGCTGTACTTGGATTAACAGCGTTCTTTATTATATTTTATCAATTATTTATGGGCCAGGAGTGGGTTGCTGCTGAATTTGCTGGTAAAATGAGAGAACCCAGTGAATTAATGACTATTGTTTTAGAAACACTAGCAGGGTTTTCTCTAGGTGCTGAGTCAATTGCATTGTTCGCTAGAGTTGGTGGAGGTATTTATACCAAAGCTGCTGATGTTGGTGCCGATTTAGTGGGTAAAGTTGAGGCAGGCATTCCGGAAGATGATCCACGTAATCCGGCAACTATTGCGGATAATGTTGGTGATAACGTAGGTGATGTTGCTGGCATGGGAGCTGATTTATTTGGTTCTTATGTTGCAACAGTATTGGCCGCAATGGTTCTTGGAAACTATGTTATAAGTGACATGACTGAAGCTGGCACTTTTGTTGTCGATGCTTTTGGAGGAATTGGACCAATATTATTACCCATGGCTATAGCTGGTGGTGGTATTATCATTTCCATTATAGGTACTTTTTTAGTTAAAATTAAGTCTAATGAAGCTAAAGAAGATCAGGTACAAAAGGCTTTAAATATTGGTAATTGGACTTCTATTGGTTTAGTTGCAGCAGCTTGTTTCGTCTTGGTAAAATGGATGTTGCCAGAAACTATGCAAATGGAATTTTATGGAGAAGGCGTTCAAGACATTACTTCAATGCGCGTATTCTACGCTACGTTAGTTGGTTTAGTTGTAGGAGCGGCTATTTCTTCTTTTACTGAGTATTACACAGGGCTAGGAAAAGCTCCAATTCTTAAAATTGTTCAACAATCAAGCACTGGAGCAGGGACAAACATTATTGCAGGTTTAGCTACTGGTATGATCTCTACATTCTCTTCGGTATTATTATTTGCTGCAGCAATTTGGTCTTCTTATGCTTTTGCTGGATTTTATGGAGTTGCTCTGGCTGCTTCTGCTATGATGGCTACAACAGCTATGCAATTAGCGATTGATGCTTTCGGCCCCATTTCAGATAATGCAGGGGGTATTGCTGAAATGAGTGAACAAGAACCAATCGTTAGAGAAAGAACGGACATACTAGATTCAGTTGGTAATACAACCGCTGCAACTGGTAAAGGTTTTGCTATTGCTTCAGCTGCTTTAACTTCACTAGCGCTATTTGCAGCATATGTTACATTTACTGGAATTGATGGAATTAACATTTTTAAAGCGCCTGTGCTTGCGATGTTATTTGTTGGTGGTATGATTCCGGTTGTTTTCTCTGCACTAGCTATGAATGCTGTTGGTAAAGCTGCCATGGAAATGGTTGAAGAAGTTAGACGCCAGTTTAGAGACATTCCTGGAATTATGGAAGGAACTGGCAAACCAGAGTACGACAAATGTGTTGATATCTCTACAAAAGCTTCATTGAAGCAAATGTTACTACCAGGAATATTGACAATTGGGTTTCCCATAGGGATTATTATATTGGGGATGCTTATTTATCCTGAAAATAGCAAATTAGTCGCTGAAATGCTTGGTGGATATATGGCTGGAGTTACTGTTAGTGGCGTTTTATGGGCTATCTTCCAAAATAACGCTGGAGGAGCTTGGGATAATGCTAAAAAATCATTTGAAGCAGGAGTTGAAATTAATGGAGAAATGACCTATAAAGGCTCCGAGGCTCATAAAGCTGCAGTAACAGGAGATACAGTTGGAGACCCGTTTAAAGATACGTCTGGTCCGTCCATGAATATCCTAATTAAATTAACTTGTTTAATAGGATTAGTTGCTGCTCCTATTTTAGGTGGTGGACATGGTGAAGAAGATGCTCAGGCTGAAACTGCTCCTGTTCAAACTGAAGAAGTAGAACAAGTTGTTGTTGAAGAAGCCGCTCCTGCAGGCATCAAGTGGGTAGGTCGTAAAGTTGGTGGAAGTCACGAAGGAACCATTGAGCTTTCTGAAACTAATATAGAAATGACTGATGGTGTTGTAACTGGAAGTTTCACCATAGATATGAATTCAATTGTTTGTACCGATATTGATGATGCTGAAAGCAATGCAGATTTAGTTGGTCATCTAAAGGCTGACGACTTCTTTGGTGTTGAGGCTAATCCAACTGCTATGTTCGTTATTACAAAGTCAGAGAAAAGTGAAAGAAAAGAAGATGTTTATAAAATCACTGGAGATTTAACGATTAAAGGAATTACTAATCCAATCAATTTCCCAGCAAAAATTACTGAAGAAGAAGGTGGATTAAGAGTAAAAGCAGATTTCGCGTTCGATAGAACAGCTTATGGGGTAGAGTATGGGTCAAAATCTATAATTGGGAAGATTGCTGGAAACTTTATCTATGATGAAATAGAAGTTTCTGGAGAGTGGATTTTCTAAAATTTAACAACAAAAATATAAAAAACCCTTTTCGCGATTCGGAAAGGGTTTTTTATTTTCTAAGCGCCTTCATAAACTTGGAGGCATAGACAAAGTCAACTACTTCTTGATTATCTGTTTTTAATATTTCATCTCTACCGCCTTCCCACCATTTTTCTCCATTGTAAATGAAGATAATATTATCCCCAATTTCGATAACAGAATTCATATCGTGAGTAATAACTAATGTAGTCATCTGATATTCTTCTGTTATCTCCTTTATTAGGTTATCAATAACTGCAGAGGTCTGCGGATCAAGGCCAGAATTAGGCTCATCACAAAAAAGATACTTAGGATTCATCGCAATAGCCCTGGAAATTGCTACTCGCTTCTTCATCCCTCCACTCAATTCAGCTGGATATAACCTATTAACATTTTCTAGATTAGTTCTTTGTAAACAGAAATTTGCTCGATCAAGCTGTTCCTCTTTAGTCATATTACTAAACATAGATAGCGTAAAAGTAATGTTTTCCTCTACGGTCATCGAATCAAAGAGAGCACTCCCTTGAAACAAGAACCCAATCTCCTTGCGCACTGTTTTCTTTTGTTTAAATTTCATGGTATGAAAATCCTCCCCAGAAAATAATACGTTTCCATTACTTGGTTCTGTTAAGCCAACAATACATTTAGTAAGAGTAGTTTTCCCAGAACCACTAGCGCCTATTATTAGGTTCGTTTTACCTGGGTAAAAACTTGCAGAAATGCTTTTTAACACCTCAATTTCACCGAAAGATTTTGATATGTTTTGTAATTCTATCAACTCAACATTAACTGTGTTAATATATAATTCAATATTAGTATACAAACACTGCTGTATACAACCCCTTTTGTACTTGATTTACCTACTTCTAGTGCTCCCCCACTAGTATAATAACCGTGATATGCAGGAATTGAAGTCATGGCAAAAGCGAAAAACATGGTTTTAATTAAGGCATAAACTATAGAAAACGAATCGAAATCATATTGTATCCCATGAATATAGGTGTAAGTAGATACACTCCCATTCATCACACCAGCAAGCCAGCCACCTGTTAGTGATAAAAACATACTAATTATGACTAACATAGGATTAATTACCACAGCCGCAATAATCTTAGGAGTGATAAGATAAGATGCCGAATTAACCCCCATAATTTCAAGTGCATCGATTTGCTCTGTAACTCGCATGGTTCCAATCTCCGAAGCAACCGATGACCCGATTTTACCTGCTAATATTAATGCTAGAATAGTAGGAGAAAATTCTAAAATAATCGATTGTCTCGCTGTAAAACCAATTGTGTAATCCGGAATCCATGCACTATCGATATTCGATGCTGTTTGGATTACGATAACAGCACCCATAAAAAACGCAATTATAGAGGCTATTCCAAGAGAGCCCAACCCAAGGTTAGACATTTCGAATATTGTTCTTTTCCAATATATAGAAAACTTTTCAGGTTTAAGGAAAGCTCTCCCCAAAAGGATAAAATATCGCCCTATATGATAGAATAAATTCATTATTGTTGTGCATGTAAATATACCACGAAACAAATATCGTTTTATTATGTATACTTCTAGTTGCAAAGATGTATTTGTGAATTAGTAAATTTGAACCTATGACAAAGACAAAAAAAATAGCTAGTTATTTCCTCTTATTTATTTTCGCAATACAGCTATTGTCAAGTTGCGCCTTATTTCGAAGAAAAAATCGTTGCGATGATTGTCCAAAGTGGAGTCAAACTGAAGAAAGCAAGGCTAAATTTATGCCATTAGATCGAATTTAGAGTTGACAGATGTATTACTAAAGTTCAAAAAAAATTAGCGCACTTCCACTTTCCTCTTAAGCAGTATTAAAAAAATAAGACGTCACATTATTATTAAATCGAATACAATCAGGCTCGACTAAATACCCCAATTTAGGTATTGGTTTAGTAAGTTAAAGCGATAATTTTGCAATAATGAAGTTTCCTCCGCTAACATTAGACCTACTTCAAAAAGGAACAAAAGCCTCGGTGCAAGGGTTTGAAGATGATGTAGTTGAAGAAAAAATGCTTGAAATGGGTTGCTTACCTGGTTCAATAGTAGAACTCGAAAAAATTGCACCCTTAGGTGACCCAATCATCATAAGTATGTCAGAGGGCAATCTTGCCCTAAGGAAAGATGAAGCTCGTCATATTCGTGTCATACTCATTAATTGAACAAGCTCAAAAAAATAGTACTTATTGGCAATCCGAATAGCGGAAAAACATCGCTTTTCAACTCACTTACTGGCCTTAATCAGAGTGTTGGAAACTATCCAGGCGTTACTGTAGATAAGAAATCAGGAAAATTTACTCATATAAATACCGATTTTGAAGTCTTCGATTTACCTGGTCTTTACAGTATTAAACCAAAATCTGAAGACGAGAAAGTCGCGGTTCAATTTTTGCAAGAAAGTTCAGCTCAATCTGATACTGTTCTTTATGTTGCTGATGCATCGAACCTGAAACGTTCATTGCTACTCTGTACACAAATTATGGACAAAAAATGTCGACTTGTAGTAGGGCTCAACATGCTCGATGTTGCTGAAGATAATGGTATTATAATCGATGAAGATAAGTTAACCGAGCAATTTGGGATTTCTTTTGTTCGGCTAAATAGCAGAACCAGCAAAGGGATTAAACATTTAAAAGAACTGCTTAGTAAGGAGCACCATGAAAAAGACTTTTTAGGATTTTCCAACTCCGACTATACTTCTAGTATTTTAAAAAGATACCAAAAAATAGATACTATTCTTGCCACTAGCACCACTAAAACAGCAAAAAGAGGGACGCTTACCAAAGTTCTCGACAAATATGCAATGCATCCAATATTGGGTTATTTCATCTTTTTGTCAATATTAATTTTAATGTTTCAATCTATTTTTAGCTGGTCATCTTATCCCACAGAATGGATTGAATCCGGATTCGGAGCACTTACTCATTTTTTGTCTAACATAATGCCCGATCATTTCCTTACCAATTTATTAATAGATGGCGTTTTGGCTGGCTTAGCAGGTATTGTTGTATTCGTGCCTCAAATCGCCTTCTTGTTTTTCTTTATTGCGATACTTGAGGATAGCGGCTATATGACAAGAGTTAGCTTTATATTAGATAAACTAATGCGCAAAATAGGTCTAAATGGGCGTTCTGTTATCCCTCTTATTGGCGGAATCGCTTGTGCCATTCCTGCAATAATGAGTGCACGAACAATCAGCAATAAAAAAGAGCGGTTGCTTACAATTTTGGTTACCCCGTTAATGACCTGTTCCGCTCGAATTCCAGTCTACATTCTTATTATTTCCATCATCATTCCAAGCGAAACAATTGGAGGTTTTTTTAACCTGCAAGGACTTGCTCTGACTGGACTATATTTCATCGGAATTATTATTACTATTCTCGCCTCTTTAGTTTTTAATAAGTTTATAGAAACTGAGGAACATAGTTCGTTCATAATGGATATGCCTGTTTACAGAATGCCGCGATGGAAAAATATAGGCCTTACGATTCTGGAAAAAGTAAAAGTATTTCTAGTTGATGCTGGAAAAATAATTGTTGCAATTTCTATTATTCTTTGGGGTCTTTCTTCTTATGGCCCTAGCGAAAAATTTAATGAATTGGAAGTTCGCTTCGAGCAGGGAGAAATTGACAAATCTCAGTATAGTTCATTGAAATTAGAAAACTCATTCGCAGGAATGATGGGAAAAACGTTAGAGCCAATTATCGAACCCCTTGGCTTTAATTGGAAAATGGGTATTGCTTTAGTAACGTCATTTGCCGCCAGAGAGGTATTTGTTGGCACCATGGCTACAATATATAGTGTTGAAGACGAGGAAAACACTACCTCTATTCGTGAAAAAATGACACGTGAGACTAATGCTAATGGTGAAAAAGTATACACTTTCGCTGTAGGGTTTTCGTTATTACTATTCTATGCTTTTGCGATGCAATGCATGAGTACATTGGCAGTTGTATATAGAGAAACTAAATCTTGGAAATGGCCAACTTTCCAGCTAGTTTACATGACTGGAATCGCTTATTTATTTAGCTATATTGCCTTTCAAATTCTTCGATAGTGAAAGAACTAAAGCAATTTCTTCCCCAAAATTCTTTTGAGAAAGTTATTGAACATTTTGATGAGTCATTTACCCTCAAAATCGTAAAACCTCGTAAAAGCAAGTTGGGCGACTTTAGACCAAATTCCTCGCGGAACCTACCATCTAAGATTACTATAAATAATAATCTCAATCAATATTCCTTTCTAATAACTTTAATTCATGAGATTTCTCATCATACGGTTTGGAAGAAATATAGAAGTAAAGTCGCCCCACATGGTAAAGAATGGAAATCAGAATTCAAATACCTAATGTTACCTTTTCTCCATCCTTCAATTTTACCAGAAGATGTTATTAAAGCTATTTCAAAGTACTTGATTAACCCAAAGGCCGCAAGTTGCTCGGATGTAAACCTATATCGCACATTATCTTCGTATGATGACATCGATGGTGACAAAATAATGCTTGAATTAATCCCTGACAATGCACTTTTTTCAATTTCAAATGACCGTATTTTCAGAAAAGGAATAAAACGCAGAACAAGGTATCTTTGCACAGAAATTCGAACAAAAAAACAGTTTACTGTTCAAGGCACAGCTTTTGTAAAAATTGTTGATAAGTAAGGACTTTTCGAATACCAATTTCACTCATTGAATAGCTACTTTAGCGATAAATTAAGAAAGCGTTATGTATTCAAGTATAATGGAAGCATCCCCCCTATTAAAAGTATCCGACATGGCAGAAAACCTTGTAGGATCAGAGATTATTAAATTAGCGGGAGAAGTGAAGCAAAAAATTGCTGCGGGTGAAAAGATCTATAATTATACCATTGGAGATTTCGATCCTGAAATATTTCCTATACCCAAAGAGCTGACTGAAGAAATTATCAAAGCATATCAAGCAGGGCATACCAATTATCCAGCTGCCAACGGCATGGAAGAACTACGTAAGTCGGTGTCGAGATATCTGCATACGCGGGGTGGTGTTGAATATAACGAAAGTCAAATTCTAATCTCTGGTGGTGCAAGACCATTAATATACGCTATTTATCAGACCATTATCGACGAAGGCGACACAGTTGTTTTTCCTACTCCTTCTTGGAATAACAATCATTATTGCCATATTACCGGAGCAAAACAGATCAAAATTGAAGGTTCTCCAGACAACAACTTCATGCCCACAGCGAAAGATATTAAACCTTATATCGCTGAGGCAAAAATTATAGCATTGTGCTCGCCCCTTAATCCAACAGGAACAACATTTTCTGAAAAAGGATTAGAAGAAATCTGTGACTTAATTTTAGAAGAAAATAAAAAACGTGGTGAACAAAAGAAACCCGTTTACTTGCTGTTTGACCAAATATACTGGCAGCTAACACATGGTTTAACGATACATGTAGATCCTGTTTCTCTTCGGCCAAGAATGAAAAACTACACCATATATGTTGACGGAATCTCAAAAGCTTTTGCCGCTACAGGAGTTAGAGTGGGCTGGGCTTTTGGGCCTCAAAAAGTAATTAATAAAATGCGTTCTATTTGCAGCCACCTTGGAGCATGGTCTCCAAAAGCAGAACAAATTGCATGTGCTAATTATTTAATGAACGATCATGCTGTAGACAGCTATTTAGTTGATATTAAATCGAAAATAAACAAACGATTAGAAACGTTTTACTCTGGTTTCGCTAATCTAAAGTCACAAGGATATAGAGTAAGTGCCATCGCCCCGCAAGCAGCAATGTACCTAACCGTAAAAATTAGTATTCAAGGAAGTACTACGCCAGATGGGATGAAATTGACTACGGCCGAGGCGGTAACCAAGTATTTATTGAACGATGCTAAAATTGCACTTGTACCGTTCTATGCTTTTGGAGCTTCAAAAAAATCGTCATGGTATCGCCTTTCTGTTGGAACGGTAAAAATTGAAGATATCCCTGGATTCTTTGGAAATTTAAGAGCTTCTTTGGATAGACTTACTTAAAATGAAAAACAATTACGCAGTCATAATGGCTGGAGGCATCGGCAGCAGGTTTTGGCCTATGAGCCGTGCTGAAATGCCCAAGCAATTCCTAGATATTTTAGGGACAGGAAAAACACTTATTCAACAAACTGTTGACCGTTTTAAAACCATTTGTCCTGTTGAAAACATTCTCATTGTTACCAACGAGCAATACAAATCGATTGTTCTTGAGCAGCTTCCGCAGCTTAGTGAAAAGCAAGTTGTTTGTGAACCTATGATGCGAAATACAGCTCCATGTATTGCATATGCAAATTACAAAATAGCTGCTAAAAACCCGAATGCAAACATTGTCGTTGCTCCTTCAGACCACTTAGTTCTTAACCAACCCGAATTTGATAAAATTATTAATGCGGCAATTGAGCAATCCGATCATAACGATTGTCTGGTAACACTAGGTATAAAACCTTCGAGACCAGATACTGGTTATGGTTACATCCAGTTTATAGAAGAGTCTAAGGAGGTTGGCAATCACGTTAGAAAAGTAAAAACGTTTACCGAGAAACCTACTCTAGAAATCGCTCAGCAGTTTATAGAGAGCGGAGATTTTTACTGGAATTCTGGAATATTTATTTGGAATGTTCAAAGTATTTACAAAGCGTTTGAACTGTTACTTCCTGAAGTTGATTCGCTATTTAAACAAGGTATTGGAAAATACAATACTTCCGAAGAAAAAGCATTCATCACACGAATTTACCCCACCTGCAAAAACGTTTCTATTGACTATGGTATTATGGAAAATGCCGACAATGTTTATGTTGTATTAAGTGATTTTGGTTGGTCTGATATAGGTACCTGGGGCTCTTTATACACACACTTAGCCCACGACAAAACTGGTAACGGAGTTATTGGTGAGGATGTACACATGTATGATTCTAAAGATTGTATTGTAAACGTACCTAAAGATAAATTAGTAGTACTGCAAGGACTGGAGAACTACATCGTAGTAGAAAGCAACGACACTCTTCTTGTCTGTAAAAAAGAAGACGAACAAAAGATTAAGCAGTTTGTGAGTGATATAAAGTCTAAGGCTCAGAACTAAAACTAGTTCTGTCATTGATATTTTCGAGCAGTAAAAGTTCTAATTTTTCAAGATATTATGCTGCTAGGGACTTGAAAGTTTCGGTCCCATCCAGACCTGTAACAACCTTCTCAACTAGTCTAAAGTACCAATCATCTTTTTAGGATTTACCCACTCATCATACTTTTCTTCAGGTACATAGCCTAAACGAATTGCTTCCTCTTTTAATGTCGTTCCGTTAGCATGAGCAGTATTTGCAATTTCGGCTGCCTTATAGTAACCGATTTTTGTATTTAAAGCTGTAACTAACATTAATGAGCTATTCAATAATTCTTGGATTCGAGTGTGATTAGGCTCTATTCCAGCAGCACAATGCTCTTCGAAAGACATACATGCATCGCCAATTAGTCTGGCACTTTGCAATAGGTTAGCAGCCATCATTGGCTTAAATACATTCAATTCATAATGCCCTTGTGCTCCACCTACTGCAACAGCAACATCATTACCCATTACTTGGGCACAAACCATCGTTAGTGCTTCGCACTGTGTTGGATTTACTTTTCCTGGCATGATTGACGAACCTGGCTCATTTGCGGGAATAATCAACTCACCAATTCCCGAACGTGGTCCTGATGCCATCATTCGGATATCGTTTGCAATTTTATTTAAAGACACCGCCATCTGCTTCAACGCTCCATGTGTTTCAACAATTGCATCGTGTGCTGCAAGGGCTTCAAACTTATTTTCCGCGGTTATAAATGGTAATCCCGTAAATTCAGCTATCTTTTTTGCAACTAAAACGTCATAACCTGCTGGGGTATTTAAACCTGTACCAACAGCCGTTCCGCCTAATGCCAATTCCGACATATGATCTAACGTATTTTCCAATGCCTTTATGCCGTGATTCAATTGAGAAACGTAACCAGAAAACTCTTGTCCAACAGTTAAAGGAGTCGCATCCATTAAATGCGTTCTACCAATTTTAACAACATCTTTAAAATCTTCTGACTTCCTTTTCAAAGTGTCGCGCAACTTCTTTACACCAGGAATAGTTGTTTCAACTATCATTTTGTAGCACGCAATGTGCATTCCTGTGGGGAATGTGTCGTTAGATGATTGCGATTTATTTACATCATCGTTTGGGCTCAGCGTTTTTTCGCCTTCTCCCATCTTATGACCAGCAATAACGTGCGCACGATTAGCAATTACTTCGTTACAATTCATGTTACTTTGTGTTCCTGAACCTGTTTGCCATATTACCAATGGAAACTGATCGTTATGCTTTCCTGCAAGAATCTCATCACAAACTTCAGAAATTTGATCTCTTTTTTCGGCAGACAAAACTCCTAAATCACAATTTGCGTGAGCAGCTGATTTTTTTAAATAAGCGAAACCGTAAACGACCTCTAAAGGCATACTTGCCGCAGCACCTATTTTAAAATTATTTCTTGAGCGTTCAGTTTGCGCACCCCAATATTTGTCTGCCGGCACATTTACTTCGCCCATTGTGTCCTTCTCTATTCTGTAATCCATCATAATCGATTTATTCGACAAATTTAAGTTTAAAAGCTGTTTTCAGTTTATAAAATAGTGCTATTTTAGCAGCAAATTAAAAACAGTATGCAAACTATTGGTATTTTTATTTTTTTCGGGGTTATTGGAATGGCGTTTTGGTTATTGATATTCTTAATTTCTTTCCTTCCTTATGTGGCCACACTTTTGATATTAGATAAAGTGAACCCTCCATTAGCTGAGAAACTAGCTATCTGGAAATAGCTTTAGATTAGTTCCAAAACCTTTTCGGGAGGTCTTCCTAAGACTGCTTTATTACCTTTTATTACGATTGGTCGCTCTATTAATTTTGGATTTTCGACCATGGCCGCTAACAATTGATCATCCGATAAATCTTGTCCTTTATACTTTTCTTTGAAAATAGCTTCTCCTTTCCTCAGAATTTGATTTGGTGATAATCCCAGTTTTTTTAACACCGTTTTTAACACTGCTATTGTGGGTACATCTTTAAGGTATTCTAATATTTCTGGTTCTATACCATTATCTATAAGTATTTTAAGTGTTTGTCTGCTCTTCGAACAACGAGGATTATGATATATTTTGAATTTATTCATATCTTTTGATAATTAACTATTTATTAAAACACCCACTCTACTCTATACTAATTTTGACTAACTGTAAATCTTACCTCTTTAACCAGTCTTAGCTACCCCGCCTTTTCCATACATCATCAAAAAAGCTTTGATGAACTCATCAATCTCACCATCCATCACACCTTGCACATTGGATGTCTCCTGACCAGTTCTTACATCTTTCACAAGTTTATAAGGATGAAAAACATAATTTCTAATTTGAGAACCCCACTCTATGGCCATTTTGTTTCCTTCTATTTCAGATCGTTCCGCGTCTCTCTTGCGCATTTCTTGTTCGTAAAGCTTGGATTTTAGCAGCTTCATCGCTTTCTCCTTATTTTCTAATTGAGATCGAGTTTCGGAGTTCTCAATAATAAACCCTGATGGAGCATGCTTTAATCTAACTGCTGTTTCAATTTTATTAACGCCCTGACCACCGGCACCGCCAGCACGAAAAGTGTCCCAAGAAATATCTGCAGGATTTATATCAATGTCAATATTGTCATCGACTAACGGGTAGACAAAGACTGAAGCAAATGAAGTGTGACGTTTCGCATTAGAATCGAACGGAGATATTCGAACTAACCGATGTACTCCATTTTCGCCTTTTAAATAACC
>CAJQPE010000046.1 GCA_905480125.1 uncultured Flavobacteriales bacterium
TGGCAAGACGGTTCAATTAGGAATATGTCAGAATCAGACGTTAACGCAGATGAAGCTATTCGTTTAACTCGAGATTATACTTATGAATCTGATGTTCGTGAGCTAGATTTAGATGATTTCGGTAAGTATGCAGAGAGTTCATGGGCCATACCTATCGGTATTGGTGCAAATTTACATGTATCAGAACGGGTTAAATTTAGAATTGGTTCTGCTATGCACTTTACATTTACCGATTATATTGATGGGGTTACAGACAAAAGTATAGGAGATAGAGCCGGTGACGAGGTTAATGATAAATTTCTTTTTACATCTTTCAATTTGAATTACCAAATTGGTATTGAACCTACTTCAGACTTTGAAGACTCTAGTGACGATTATGATTTCCAAGGGATTGATACGGATGATGAAGATTTGGATTTAGTAAGAGACTTTGAAGATGATTGTCCTGGAACACCTTCTGAAGCTGAAGTTGATGAAAAAGGCTGCCCACTTGATGGTGATAAGGACGGAGTGCCAGATTATTTAGATGATGAACTAGATTCACCAGATACATCTTTTGTAGATAAGAATGGTGTTGCTATTACAGACGAAATGATACAGGCATGGAATGATAAATTTACTGATTCGACAGGAGCCTTCTTAGATATGAATATAGTTGAAAGACCTGTTTCAAGTTCCAAAAAAATTGATAACAAAGCTTCCGTGGGCAAGTATGAAGTGCTAGTGCTAGCTGATAGTAGTAGAACAAAACTAACTGAGTCACAATATAGAAATTTAATGAGTATGCCCAATGTTACCTCGGAAACTAAAGAAAATGGATCTGTAATTATTATGGTTGAAGAACGAGACGATTTAAATAATGCTGTGGAGGATCTTATATATCTTACAAGTCAAGGAATTAACGGTGTGCTAGTAGAAACTGATCCTAAAACCGGGATACAAACCCCTGTTTCTTCCGACACAATTGATGGAATAGCTGACAATCTTTACCCAGCAGACGAAGCCGCTAACTCTGGCGACTTAGTCTTTAGAGTTCAACTTGGAGCCTATTCAAGAAAACTTTCCAATAAAATATTCGAAGGACTACCTAAAATGTTCAGTTACACTTCTAATGAAGACGATTTAACTAGATATTTTTCAGGCGTATACACGAGCTACACAGAAGCTGCGAAACACAGAGTTAACATGGTAGAAGAAGGATTTGAAGATGCATTTATCGTTTCATTAATAGGTGGCGAAAAAGTACCTCTCTCATCCACTGGACAAGCTACACCAATTAATGCTGACGTTGATATTGATGAGCAAGTTTCAGGTTCAGCATCTGGTAGTTCAGCTAAAGGAGTTAAATTTAGAGTTCAAGTTGCAGCGTTTGGAGATGAAATACCTTCCGAAACGTTGTCACGACTATTGAGCATAGGTAATGTTAAACAGCGCAGAAGTGCCGATGGCAGAACTAAATTCGTTGTTGGAGAATTTGATTCTTACGAAAAAGCTAAGCAATACTCTAATGATTTAGTAAATCAAGGAAACGAAGGAGCATTTGTTGTAGGTGAATTTAATGGAAAACTTATTGGAGCGGAAGAAGCTCTTGAGCTTCAAAAATAAAAATTTCTTAACTCGATTAATCATATTCATTCTACCAACTCATTTTTTAGCAATCGTTATTGCTCATCACACATAGCGCCTGCAAACAAATATGTTTCCTCTAGAATTTATATTGAGTATGCTGTAATTGTGTTAAATTTTACAAGCACAGCAGAATTACCGGAGAGAACAACTATATCTTAATGATTTCTTGTAATTGTAACATTATAGTATACTATTAGATAAAATTGTAATCATTATTTTAATCATAGTCCCTCTAAGAAAAATATATAATAGAATTAAAGTTAGAACTCCTATTGAGCTTTATTGATTTATTAAAATAAAATTTTCGCTAATAGGAACACGAGTCTGTGAATAGTTTAAAATTTTCAGTACTCAAACAATTCAATTGCTAATAATCAGCGACAACACCCAATCGACTGTTGTCACCTAGAATGTACTTTTTACGATTAACACAGTAATAAGAGTGTAATAGAATTAATTCTATACTAAACTAGCAATGCGCTTTTACCAAACAATTTTCTGGGATTCAAAAATTATTTCAGTTCCGTTCTGAACATCTACAATGTATACACCACGGGGCAATTCTACGATAGGCACTCTGGTATATGGTCCTTTTAAGTTTTGTGATAGTACAATCTGACCAATTGAATTATATATAAGAATGTTAACTTCTTGATTCAGTATACCACTCATTGAAACAATTAGGTTATCTCCAGACACGTGCATAGATAAGTTACTCTTCTGGGAGTATTCTGTAAAGCCAGAAATTACATCTTCTACAACAATTGTTTGAGAATACTGATCTGAACAAAGACTATTGTTGTCTGCTAGTAAAACAACATTATAAGTTCCAGGAATTTGATATGAATATTGCGCTTCAGCCTGATTATCGGTATTACCGTCACCAAAATCCCACAAATAAACATTTGCCCCTTCTGATGAGTTAATAAAGCTAATAAGCTCACCTACTACTATTGTATCTTCCTCGATCATAAACTGAGCAACAACTTCTTGAGGCTCAGATATAGTAATTTCAGCAAACTGGAAGCAGTCGCTAGCATCAATGACGGACAATTGATAAATGCCTGAGCTTAAGTCTGTTAAACTCGCTGTACTATCTCCATTATGCCATTGATATGAATACGGGATAACACCGCCGGAAACATCTACAACTAACTCGCCATCTAATGCGCCATAGCAAGTAGGATCAATGATTTGAGCATGAACTATAACAGCAGAAGGTTCACTAATTGAAATTAGTTTTTCGCTTTCACAACCTTGATTATCAACAACGGATAATATATAAACACCGGCTGAAATTCCGGTTTGGAGAAGATTACTATTTCCATTACTCCATAAATAACTATATGGACTAGTTCCTCCATCAATGCTCAAATCAATTATACCTGAGGCATCTCCCGAACAAGCAACATCGTTACTTGTGCCAAGCATTAGTAGTTCAGATGGTTGTTCTATTGAAATAATATCAACCGATGTTGCGCAAGATCCATCTGCATTAGCAATTGAAACTTCGTAATCACCAACGCCAAGATTAGAATAAATAACATTGGTAAATACATTTTCTACAATAGATGTATCAGATGTTTCAGTATTTATAATTGAATAATTCCAAGGTCCAGCGCCTTGTCCTTCTAATTCTACTAGCCCATCATTTCCGTTAAAACATGTTATATTTTGCTTGTTAAACTTAACTTTTCCACCGATATGTAAAATAAATCTTGCTGAAGTTACTGTATCTGAAATATAAAATGAATAATTTGGAGTTAATCTCAAATCTGTGGTTATTCCCTCGTGCAAATCTTCAAGATATAAACAGCTATGGTCTAGTATTGCAGAAGAATCTTCCATACTAATCGAATAATTACCAGATAAACCAACTGTTAACTTAACTGGAATTGAAACCGTTACAGTCGTATCTTTTACAGTATTTATATCAAGTTCGAAACCGTTATTTGCAAGAGTCATTAAGTTAGGTGCAACTGCATCTGTGCTAGGCCAACTAAATGCGTCTAAATTATACTCATAATTAATAGTTGCATTCTCATCCAAGCGAATTTCTGTTGCATTGTGATGTGCCATGCCATCTACATTTAATATTAAGCTATTTAAATTGCTCTGCTTATAAAAAACACCTCCAGCTACTTTATCCGATTCTTCAAAAGTTACAGTACCCCCACCTAAAAGATCAGTGGATTTCACCCAAAAGGCTTGATGCTGGGCGATGATATTTGGAACATTATGATCTAAGGCTATATAAGTTGATGTTGCTGGATTATATACATATGCGAAATTACCTACACCTCCAGCAATATCAACTTTACTCCAATCTATATCTGAAGGGTAGGGATTACCGATAAGCATCCATCCATCGTTACTATCATCAAAAGCTGGGTCATTTGTATAACTAACGTCTACAATCTTTTGACCGAAATTTACTGATCCTGTAACATCAAGGGTTGTTGTAACGCCACTCCCAACGGGCAAGGCTCCAACCCATGCAATATAACCCTCTGCAGGATTTATTGAATTATTAACATCAGAAGGACCACTATAGCCTTGATCTAAATCACCAAAAATAGTCTCATCATAAGTATAAATGGATGTAAAAGAAGTTGAAGGATAAGTAGCTCCCGCAAATCCACTAGTCCAAAATTCATTACTCCAATCAGCCAAAGTGGTACCCTCTACTGGTGAACTAAGCAACCTCCAATTATCATTACCAGATATATATTGTTGAGCAACAATATTTCCAGTTACACTACCTCCAGTTATTTCAGCTATTCGTCCAGTACCATCAACAGAAGATATCAAAGTAACAGCATTATTAGTTGAAAATAATCCGTCACTTAATGTCAACGTATTTGCAATATTATGATTATCCGCGGCAATAATAACTCCCGCAGCATTATTAATTGTGAGGTTATTATATGTTGTATTGCCTCTGAGTGTTTGAGCACTTGAACCTGCCATTTCTACTGTACTACTTTCAGGAATAAAATTGCCTGTACTATTATCCCAATTACCGCCCGATAACCGATGGGTTCCATTACCACTCAGCGTACCCGTTTGACCAACATAACCATTAGACAGATCAACTATGCCATCATTATCTAATATACCTTCATTGCTTAAAACACTTGTTACAAGAACCGAGAAACCAGGCTCAATAGTTACAACAGATCCAGTATCAACAGTAATGTCATAAAAAGATTCTGCTAAGGCCGTTCCATAAATAGATTGAATATTGCTACCATTAAATGTTGTTAACGAATTGCCTGGTAAAAATATCGCTTCGTTATTGGACCAATTTCCCCCAATATATATGTTCAAATTGTTAGATTCAAATGTTCCCGAATTAAGTTCAACATTTCCCAAAACCGACAAATCGTTCGCAAGTAATTGTCCAATTGCATTAGCACTATTAAGTTTAATACCACCTATTGGAAAAGAAGAATTAATTTGCATTGTTTGACCAGGTGAAGTTGCAGCATTGCCAATTTGGAGATATCCCCCACTTGCAGAGCCAGAAGTTGAGCCTGTATTTATGAATCCCAAATTTTCAGTACCTAAACCACCTTCATTCTGGAGGACAATTGACCCTCCTGACATATTAAAAGTCGAACCTACAACATCTATAGTAAAAGGAGCTCTTGTATTTGATGAAGATCCTATAGTAGCTAATGTAATTGAACCTCCAGTCATGTTGAAATTAGAAGTTGCATCGCTATTCACTCTATCATAGCGACCAGCTACGTTAACTTCTCCGCCATTTATATTAATTTCACCTCCATAAGATATGAGATTCTCATCCGATGCATTACCAATATTAATAGTTCCCGCATCAATCAAAACTTTACCCTCTAAATCAATTCCTGAAGCAAAATTCAAGTCACTCGTAGTGCTGTTCATCCATACTTTTGCATTAGCGGGAATAATAGTATTTATATCATAAACTGTGGCGGTGATTGAACCAGATGAAGAAAATTTAAATGTTCCCCCACCTATAAATGATAGTCCATCAGAGCTACAGGAAAAGTCCGCAGAAGTTATTTCTAGTACATTTTCAATTTGTCCTTTTGAAAGATTAATGGTATGAAACCCATTATTACCGGTTCCACTCACTAACTGATCAGAAGTTATATTATTAAAACTAACTCTGCAAAGGGAAGTAGGTGATGTCGAAAAAGCTAATGTACCATTATTTACAATATTTCCAGCTATATTTAAATCGTGTATGGCGTTCGAGGTATTGCGAACATTAATTTTTCCACCATTCTCGATAATAAGATCGCCTGACATATTAAGAGTAAATTTTGCACTACTATTATTACGTCCTATTCTTAACTGGCCTGAAGCACCTTCACCAATATTTAAATCATTACAGCTACCATTTGATCTCAATGTCACCAAATGATTGTCACGAATCAGAACGTTATCACCTGCAGAAGGTTGAACACCGCCAACCCAAGTAGAATTATTAGCCCATCTACCATTTTGCGCTGAAATAATAGTACCAGGTGCCAATGTCATTTGTTGACCTGTTAGAGCATTACTTAATGCACCCTCTGTTACCGCATATACCCTCCAAAAATAATTCGTAGCTGGTGAAAGACCAGTAATTACTGATGACGTAACACCTGCGGCTTCTTGAGCTTGGAAATAATAATTTATTCCATCAAGGGAATAATACAAAACGTAACCAACCTCATTAGTAGCATTATCTGTCCAATTTAAAGTCATTCCGGTATTTGTAACCAAAGAAAAGCTTAAATCTGAAGGGTCTGCTGATGGAAGAACAGGAGTAAATGTTAACTGACTATTTGCAACAGGCATAGTTGTTATATTATTCTGAATAGTGTTGTTAAAAACTGTTCCATTAGCCGTTTGTTGAGTTAACAATTCACTTGCAGTTGGCGTTGCACTCAACGTTTCCGCATTGATTCCAATAGTATAACTAAATGTTTTAGATCCATTATCCATGGTTTCATATATATATTCTATAATTCCGGTAGACTCGTGCAATTTGATCTGAAAATTAACATCAGGAGTTGTATTTTGGTAAACTGCCATTCCATCCCATTCGACTGTTAATATTTGATTTGGAGTTGATCCATGTAACTGATACTTTATGCAAGTACCAAGGGGATCTATACCCCCAGTCGTCGTCATGTCGTCATAAAAAACTGCTAAAGCTGGCCGCGTTGCATTGCCAACAGCAGTTTGAGTAAAGGCCGAATTAATATATCCAAAATCATCTCCTTGCGGTCCTCCATCATCTTTTGAAGAAGAAAAATCTAGGAAACCGTTAGTGGATACTGAGAATTGAGTATATCTAATTCCGTTGTACCAAAAATCAAAACCTATATCACTTAAATTACTTCGATTATCATCTTCACTAAATGTTCCGTTGTAACGCCAACTAGCAAAACTATTTCCAGAAGATACAATAGATGAATAAGTAATTCCAGTGTTACGAACTACTGAGTAATTTGAAACACTCTGGCCCGCAACATCAGTGCCAATGAGACAAATTATAAATAAAATTATGAAATTTAACACTTTCACAAACTAATGTCTTTTTAATTTTCCACAAAATTAACGAAAATAATCGATGTATAACAAGTTTTAATAGATGAATTTATCAAATTAAACGACCGGAAATCATCTATAAAGTGTAATATGCTTTTTAATGGTGAAAATTTCATCATAACAATTTTTCACAACCGCGACTCCGATATAAGTATCCATATTCTGTGGCTTTCCCTTAAATGTGCCATCCCAACCTTGACCAATACAGTCTTTACATTCAATAACGCTTAAATCAGTTTCGGTATTTTCGAATATTTTCTCTCCCCATCTATTATAGATTTCGAACACCTGCAGTTCTTTAATCCCAAAACCCTTAACATGCACTACTTCGTTTTCTTCATCTCCATTTGGCGAGAAAAAATCAGGCAAATCAAAGGCAAATACATCCAACACTGCTACCTCGATACTTGTAATCTGTGTAGGGCAAATTTCTTCAACGTCTGTAACTGAAATCGAATATAAGGTTGTTACTTGGGCATCAAAGTTCGTTTCACTGCAGGTTGAACAAGACAAACCATCACTTGGTGTCCAAACCAAATTATAAGCCGATTCGTCAATAGGAACTTCATTTGTGTCGTTAATCCAAATATTAATATCATTGCAAATAAGAGTCGAAGTACCTGATGGATTTCCAACCTCAACAAGAGAGTCGGTTGCGATACTAATTGTCGAGACATTAAGCACCTCAACATTTACTGATTCTGAATCTGTACATCCATTAATATCAGTAACTGTAGCGCTAAACGTTTGATCATCAATAGGTGCAGTGACTAATGGCGCACCTACAAAACCATTAGACCATTCGTAAGTAACAGCATCTGTTGCCGATACGGATAGCCAAGCATTATCGCCAAGACAAATTTTAACATCTTCACTAATTTGAATAGCCGGATCAGGGAACACCACTATTTGAGTTGACATAGTATCTGTGCAACCAAGCGAGATATTATCATTAGTCATAGTTTCTATTATTGTAAGAGAAACATTATAAATTCCGGCTAATTCATAAAGATTGCTCGGGCTAGCAGATGAGTTTATAGTTCCACCTTCGTCAAAATCCCAACTATATTCCAAATTACTCCCGGTTGAAGAATTAAGAAATGTAACATTTAACGGTGCACATCCAAACGTTGGGTTCGTTGCATAACCAATCTCAATATGATGTACATAAATAGAATCTAGTTTTTCATTAAACTCACAAATACCAAATGACTCAACAGACTCAATCTGTAAAGCTGGAGTTATATACTGTGACTGATTCGTATTATATGCATGCTGCGCAATGGAATCTGGGGAAACACCTCCATCTCCAAAATCCCAAGAATAACCCGTTACATTTTCAGTGGTAAGCACAGTAAATTCAACCGTATCTCCATTGCAAATCGTATCTGGTGTAAACATAAATGTCGCTACTGGACCAACAGCTATTATATAATCTTGTTTGGTGAGACTATCTGTACAACCATATCCTGTTACCACAATTAGACTAATATCAATTGTGTCTCTTTCTGTGTATTGAAAAACAATCGTTGAATCAGTGCCATCTGAGGTATATGTCCCATTTTCATTTAAATCCCAATACCAATATTCTATATCACCTGTTTCAGTTGTATCCGCAAAAACTACTTGAGTCGCATCATCGTAACAAACTTTTATGTTATCGGCAAAAAAGGCTGGAACAGGCACATTTTGGACATCAATGTAGGCAATATTACTATCTATACTAGTGCAACCTCTGCTATCGGTAACCGTTAAAATAATATCGTAAGTACCTCCAATTGCATAATTATGAATTGGATTTTGGACAGGCGAAGTAATTAAATCACCAAAATCCCAATCCCAACTTAAAATGGGCGTAGCTCCGTTAAAGGGAAGAGATAAGTCGGTAAATTGGGTGCTTTCATCTGAGCAAAGCTCCAAAGAATCAGCCATAAAAATAGCGTTAGGCTCTATTACAACCACATTCATTTGAGCCGTTGCTTCGCAACCAGCAGAATCTGTAGCTAATAATTCTACGACAAAATTCCCACTGCTAATGTAAGTATAAGAGGGATTTTGGTTAATACTGATTCCGCCATCACCAAATTTCCAATCCCAAAGCATAAAAGCAGTGTCTGAAACTGACTGATCAGTAAAATTGATAGTGCCTCCAAAGCAAATCTCGGTAGTATCTGCGATGAAGGCAGCAGCTGGGGCGACTACTTGAATTGTCTTCACCGTATCATGCACGCAACCGTATATATCTAGAGCAGTTAATGTTACATCATAAAATCCTGATGCAGGATAAACTGCGGTGTCAGCAAGCCCTAGCCCTATATTTCCGTTGTCGAATGACCAAATAAAAGAAGCAGCATCATTTGACGCAGCTGCACTAAAAGCAACATCTTCAGAAGCACAAGCAACAGCTATGTATGAAAAATCTGCTTTTACGTCTCTAATCTGAACCTCCACATCGCTTATGTAAGCACAAGAATCATCATCAAAAGGATATGCGTTCTGATTCCAAGCCTCTAGCGTAACTGTGTAATCGCCAGACGTTTGATATTCATGTCTAGGGTTATTAAAAGTTCCTGTAGTTCTGCCCCCGTTCGTTCCTCCCGGAATTGCGCCAAGAAGTCCATAAGATATTATTGTATCACCATCACCAAAACGCCAAACATAGGCAGTAGTATCAATCCAAGTAGCTGTAAAAGTTCTTACATAGGGCGAATCACAAACGTTGGGAGCCGAAACAACAATATCTTCTACAATTGGTCCAATAATAAATATGCTATCGATAAAAGTTGTGTCGTAACAGCCATTATACTCTACAACCAACGTATCAGTATTCCATCCTATTGCGCTTGTATCATTGTATTGATGGCTATATGACTGACCATTGCCGTTTAATCCTCCAGTACCAAACCATTCCCAGTTATCTGCAAGCGAATCTTCGGCTGCGTAACCATCAAATATTACGGGATTAATTGCACATGAAGTATCTGGATTAACTGTATCGGTTGGATTTAATTTTTTACCAATCTCTACAACTAAACTCAATGTGTCGATACATGCGTTTGGGCTACTAGTAACCGTAAGAACAGCTGTGAATTCGCCTGCGGAATCATACGTCATGGTCACAGCAGATGGAGTTAAATTAGTAACAATGGCGCTATCGTTTCCGAAATCCCATTGCCATTGTGTTAATCCACCTAGACTATCTGCGACACTATTATCTGTTAAAGTTACAACAGAGGGGAAGCAAACTTCGTTCGGGTTATAAACAATTGAAAAGTCAGCATTTGGAAGACTAACTATAATTGTATCTTCAAAAAGTACCGACTCAATACAACCATTGTTGCTTGTTGCTTCTAAAGTAACAACAAATGAACCTTCACTATTATATTCATGAACAGGGTTTTGCAAATTATCAGTAGAACCATCACCAAAATCCCACTGCCATGAAGCAGCATTAGCAATTGAAGCATCAGTAAAGCTAACAGAAAAAGGCAGACCGCAACCATAAGTTGCGCTAGAGGCGATTCCAGCTGTGAAATCCTCGATTACAATTAAAACGGTTGTATCGTGAGAACAAAAACCACTAGCAGAGGTTACAGATAAGTTTACATTATAATTACCTGGCAATGCATAATTATGACTTCCTGTTGCACCACCAATAACTATTGCACCACCATCGTCATAATCCCAGGCGTAAATATCCGCCCCAGAGGTTCCTGCTGTACTAAATTGTGTATTAACATTTGGGCAACCTGTATCTTGTGTCATTTGAAAATTAGCTAACACGTCTTCAATTTCAACGTAACCAAGAATTACTGTATCCACTGCACAACCAATGGGATCTGTAACTGTTAAAGCTATGTCGTATGTGCCAACCGCATTGTATGAAACAACAGTATCTAACATGGATGATGTTGTCGCTGCAGAAACACCATAATCCCAGCTATAAATTAATCCAGCTGAAGAGGTGTTACTAAAAGTAACATCAAGTGGAGGGCTGCAAGAAAGTAGCGGCGACCCAGACAAGCCAATTGATGGTGGTGGGATAATTACTACCTGATTTACTATTGTAATTTGATCCGTGCACCCAAACTCATCTTCAATAAAAAGTTTTATATCGTATGCCCCAAGTGTATTAAAAACATGTGTTGGATTTTGCGTTACACCTATTATAGATGAACCATCATCCCAAGTCCACGAAATAATATTGCCATCTAAGCTTTGAGATTGATCAAGAAAATCAACAGATAAACCAGGACAACCAATCGTGTCTCCCGGGACGGTAAACTCCGCAACTGGGTTTTCATGAATAGTAATCTGAATATTTTTAGTATCTGTATCTGTTCCATCGGTAGCAGTAAGCGTTACAATGTAAATACCTGCATTGGTATACGTTGCAACAACATCAACAAAAGTCGATGGCGGATTGCCATTATCTAGCTCCCAAGTATAAGAGGTAGCTCCAGTACTTGTATTTGTAAAAACAACTTGCAACCCAGTAGAAGCGCAACCTTCGGTGTTATTTACAGTAAAATCTGCCGTAACTTGACCAACAATAAAGGGCGAAACAGCAAACATTAAAATTAAAACCAGACCTGTTTTGAACGCCATATTTAGGTTTGAGTGAATAATCTTGCAAAAAGAATAATTGTTCTTAATTTTAGCCCCGCAAATATAAAAAAGATTTGAAGACAAATATCAACCATTTTATCACCCTATTTTTAACTTCAATGGTTGTGTTCTATGGTTATTCACAAGATATTCATTTCACTCAATTTTACTCCTCCCCATCTACTTTAAACCCTGCTACAACAGGTAATTTTGGTGGTGATTACAGAGTTTCTGGAATATATAGGCGACAATGGAAAGCTACAGTGAACCCTTCTGATGATTATGTAAAGAATGAAGGAGCTATCACAAAACCTTATGCAACTTATAACATTGCCGTTGATCTGCCGGTATTTTTAGGAGACCACAAATTTGGCGGAGGACTTATGGTTTTTAGTGACGAAACTGGAAATATTGAATTAAATAAGCAGAAATTTAAAATTATTACTACTAAAACTGTCGGATCAATTTCATACTTAAAAAATGTAAAGGGTCACCAAATTTCTATTGGATTTCAACCTGCCCTAACTGTAAAGCAAGTTGAAGTTGATGAAAACGGCACAGGCGCAGGAAATGGAATAAAGGATGGAATATATGATAGCTCAATTGATTATTGGAGACTTATGGATGACGAATTTACAGACGGGGCTCTATCATCCGCTTCAGGAAATACGTTTAACTATTTTGATTTTAATGCTGGCGCCATGTGGAGCAAAGACTTTGGGAAGTTTGAACCTGTTATAGGTTTAGCGATGTTTCATATCGTAAACCCAAAAACGTCTGTCTTAGGCGATGAAACTAGACTACCTAATAGAAATGTTGTTTCATTTGGGGGTACATACGAATTAAATCAGGAGCTTTTTATAATGCCAAATGTATTATTTATGTCACATAAACGGGTTCATGATTTAGTATATGGTTTTAACCTTGGTTACAACCTTAACAATATAATGCTCAACGGCAAAGTAGAGTTCAACTACATTTATGCAGGTCCGCAAATTAGACATTCAGCACAAAATATAGATGCAATGATTTTTACTGTTGGGGCTAATCTAAAGAGATGGAATATTGGCTTAAGCAGAGACATAACGTTATCCCGATTACAATCCGGAACCAGCAGTCAACATGGAACCTGGGAAGTTTCTGTTATTTTTACTAAACCAGAAACTTTATTAGAGAAAAAGGCGATTCCTTGTGAGCGATATTAGAAACATATCATTAATTATTATTTTTTGTGTAATAATTTCTGCGTTAGGTTATTCACAGAAAGACAGTTTAACTGAAATTGACATATGGACTGAAATTGACACCTTGGAATTAAAACCTTATCAAATTAAGAGACTTGGCAAACAGGCAGATGATATGGGGGATATTTATTCCGCAATTGATTACTATACAAAATACGTTGAGGTTAAGCCAAAGAAAGATCGTTACAAATATTTAGTAGCGGAATTATACAAAGAAGCAAGAAATTACCAACTGGCATTAGAGTGGTACGAAAAAGTATATGAAAGCGTTCCAGAACAATTCCCTATGGCAATGTTCCGTGTTGCTGAAATGCAGATAATGGCTAATGGAGAATATTCTACTGCAAAAGATAGTCTGCTATCATTTAAGAAGAAATACAAGGCTGAAGCAAAAGAAAAAACTACTAAAAAAATGCTTACAGCAAAAATTGAAGGCTGTGAAATGGCAGAGGAAATCATTGGAACTCCACTGGAAATAATCATTACCCATTTAGACACGTCTATAAATACTGCACATGTAGAATTTGCTCCAATTTTATTAGATGATACTACCCTCCTCTATTCAGCCCTAAAGTCGAGAAAAATTATGTACTACACTACCGATGATGAGGATTCTGCTTATGGAAAACAACCTGTTCGTCAAATGTATTTGGCTCACAAAGACTTTGATGATTGGAGTGGGCAAGATTTAATGGCAAGTCCTTTTAATGAACCGGGTGTTGAATGTGGTAACGGTACTTTTTCGCCAGATAGGAGTAGATTCTATTTTACAAAATGTATCCCATTAAAGAAAAAAGTTATTTGCTCTATCTGGGTCAGTAAAAAAGACAGTATTGGTACTTGGACAGCAGCAGAACCTTTACCGCAGCCAATTAATAGCGAAGAATTTACTTCGACCCAACCAACTATCGGCACCCACCCTAAATATGGGTTAGACGTTATCTACTATGTTACAGACAGAGAGGGTGGAAAAGGTGGATTAGATATTTGGTACACATATATGAGAGAGAAGAAAGGTCAAATTATATACCAAAAGCCGAAAAACTGTGGTAAATATATAAATACAGTTGGTACAGATGTGACACCATATTTTGACACAGAAACGAAGCAAATGTATTTTAGTAGTGATGGACATCCTGGCCTAGGTGGTTTAGACATATTTTATACAACTGGACAATTAAACAAATGGTTAGCTCCAACTAATATTGGTTACCCAATTAATAATAAAGAAGATGATCTAGACTATACAGTAGCACCAAGTCAAGAAGAAGGGTTCTTTATATCTAATAGACCTGGTGGAACAGCATTAAAAAGTGAAACTTGTTGTGATGATCTTTACCACTTTTATCATACTCAATACATTAAGATTTTTGTTGAAGGAAATTTATTTGGGGATTGCGATTCTCTCGAAGCTAAAAAAGCTATTGCTAATGGTACTATAAGTTTATTTCTTATTGACACTGCTTCTGGAGAAAAAATGGAAATTAAAAAAGGTTTTACAAATGAAGACGGGAGCTACAGCATGAAACTTGAGGAAGGAAATGAGTATGTAATGAGAATGATTAAGGATGGGTATTTTCATCAGGAAGTTCCTTTTTCTACAGCTACAATTGAAAAATCGGATACTTTTCAATTAAAAGATTTGTGGTTGTGTCTTCTTAAAGATGCTCCGATTATTATTAAAAACGTTTACTACCCTTTTGACAAGGCCCATTTAACGCCTGAAACCCAAACAGTAATAGACACAACAATATATAAAATATTAGTAGAAAACCCGGAGATCGTTGTTGAAATAAGCTCACATACGGACAGTAAAGGCTCTGACAAATACAATGAAAGTCTTTCACAACGTAGAGCAGAAAGTGTTGTTAAATATCTAATAGCTAAAGGCATTAGTAAAAAAAGATTGGTGGCTAAAGGATATGGCGAATCTTCACCATTAGTAGCTAATGAAAATGAGGACGGTACAGATAACGAAGAAAACAGAGCTAAAAACAGACGTACAGAATTTAAAGTTATTGGAATTATCGAAAATGCTTCTAATGTGATTTACGAAGAGTAGACTGAACCTACTGAAATATCTTTTAGTAATTCAATTCTGCCATCCAGTTCTTAGAGGTATAATTAAATGAGTTTTATGAGCTAAGCAAATTTGAAATTGATTGGCATACGGAATCAACTCTTTGAAGAAATATAATCAGTAAATTTTCTAACCGCCTTGCCTCTATGGCTAATTTTGTTTTTCTCTATAGAAGACATTTCAGCATATGTTATATCATAGCCTTCCGGTTTAAAAATTGGATCATAGCCAAAGCCTTCATCACCCTGTTTTTCGATTAAAATTTCTCCGGCAGCAACTCCTTCAAAAGCTATTTTTTCAGAGTCCGTTACAAATGCAACCACTGTTTTAAAAGCAGCGCTCCTATTTGCTTTACCGGCCATGTCAAAAAGCAATTTTCTCATGTTGTTTTCAGCAATACAATCTTCTCCAGCATATCGGGCAGAATATACCCCAGGAGCACCATTTAATGAATCTACTTCTAACCCAGTATCATCGGCAAAGCACGAAATTTTATATCTATCGAAGATATATTGTGCTTTTTGAAAAGCGTTTTCTTCTAGTGTTTCATAATCCTCAGGGATTTCGCCTTCAAAACCAATATCTTTTAATGAAAACAATTCGATACTGGTGGGCAGCATCTGTTGTATTTCTTTCAGCTTATTTAAATTATTTGTTGCAAATACAATTTTCATTACCAAGTATTTTCTAAGTCTTTTGGTACATACTTATGATTCCGTTTTTCATATACAGATTCTTTATCTCGCTGGCTTTTTAGCTGCAAATTATCTTTTCCAGTTAATTTGAAAAGCATGGCGATAGGAAATAGTAAAATATAAAATATTCCTGTCAACAGAATTCTTGAATTAATCCACCCCAATAATTGAGCTAATTTGAACCATCCTTTAAGGATAATTTCACCTAAGGGGGGAATTATCAGAAAAACCAAACCTAAACCCAACGAAACGTACAATAGATATTTTGAGGTTTCTGGAAATTTATTTTGCAACAGGAAATGTAGGCATAAAAAACCTATAACCATTAACAATTGTGCTTTTAACCTCTCTACTTTACTCATCTTAAAATAATGTATATATAAACGGTGCAGCAGCAGATCCACCACCTACGACAATTAGCAACCCTAAAAGTAATAACACAATAATAATAGGAGCCAGCCACCATTTTTTTCGTTCTTTTAAAAACCCCCAAAGTTCTTTTATAAAATCCATTTTTTTAATCTAAAACTAAATCTTCTTGCCAATTAGCTATTTCTTTCCAAGCAGGTTGTTCCTTCTTACTAAACAGGTGATTGCCAATAACCAAATAATCCAGTTCGGTGCGCATAAAGCACCGATAAGCATCTTCAGGTGTATTCACTATTGGTTCACCACGAACGTTAAAACTCGTATTTACAACCAAACCATAACCAGTTTGTTCTTTAAATTTGGAAATCAAATTGTGATACTGTGGGTTAGTCTCTTCATGCACTGTTTGAATTCTAGCTGAAAAATCGATGTGCGTAATTGCAGGAATATCTGATCTCTCCGTGTATAATTTTTTACGCATG
>CAJQPE010000047.1 GCA_905480125.1 uncultured Flavobacteriales bacterium
TGTGTTTAAGGTACGGAAAAACGGTTGGATATCCAAAACTACTTGTCATATTCTACATAAAATATATCGTGTTTACCAGTTGTAATGTCTCTTACCTTTAGTATATCCAACTTAGTAGTCATACCACTATTAGTATAAAATCGTTGTCCTATTATAGTGTAGTCTATAAGGTTTAGAAACTGGTGTGTTGTTGTTACGTCTGTACTTTTGAGTGGGTGTGTTTTGGTTCCTTTGTGTTCGAACCATTGGGTTAGTAGTTCTACTGTGTCTTTAGTTATTGTCATTTTTCCTCTCCTTTAATATAACTATAAAAAGTCTATGTAAGTAAGGTTTATTTTCTCAATCTCAGGTATTCCAACATCAATAATATTAGGTTGGTTAAGATGGTTTAACCTTTTGTGTCCTTTCATCCAAATACTCCAACAATGTTTTCCGAGTAGAGGAAAACCTCTTGGGGATAAATAACCTTGTGATGTTAAGTGACTACTTATGTCAGGAAAAGTAACAAAACGACCTCTTAAACGACATATTTCATCGAATAAAAACTGTTGGTGTTCTGAATATTCAGAGGGAGATAGTTTTGTGGAGTGTACAGTAACAACAAGTGTTACAATTATCTTAAAGGGGTAACAAAAAAGGTTTGTGTTCTTTACTCTACAGTAACCGACTTCGCCAAGTTTCTTGGTTGGTCAACATTACAGCCTCTCATTACCGCAATGTGGTATGATAATAACTGCAATGGTATTGTCGCTAACAAAGGCACTAATAAATCATTTGTTGCTGGGATTTCGATGGTATAGTCCGCAATTTCTTTTACCTGCGTGTCCCCTTCTGTAACCACAGCAATAACAATCCCTTTTCTAGCTTTTGCCTCTTGTATGTTGCTTACCACCTTTTCGTAAGAAGCGTCTTTGGTTGCGATTACGACCATGGGCATTTCTTCGTCAATTAATGCAATTGGGCCGTGTTTCATCTCTGCGGCAGGATATCCTTCTGCATGTATATATGAAATCTCTTTCAATTTAAGCGCCCCTTCTAATGCTACAGGAAAATTTACTCCTCTTCCTAAATACAAAAAATTTCGCGAGTCTTTAAACTGGTCTGCTATGTACTTAACTTGGTCGTTGCATGTTTCCAGAAGTTGCTCCACTTGATTTGGTATCGAATCTAAAGCAGAAATAATTAACCTAAATCTAGACTCCAAAATTGTGCCTTTTTTACGGCCTATTTTAAGTGCCATTAATGTAAGCAAGGTAACTTGAGCCGTAAACGCTTTGGTTGATGCCACGCCAATTTCTGGTCCTGCATGGGTGTAAGATCCGGCATCGGTTAATCTAGAAATAGTAGATCCAACAACATTACAAATTCCTAAAATTGTTGCTCCTTTACCCTTTGCAAGTTCCAGTGCAGCCAATGTATCTGCCGTTTCACCTGATTGAGAGATCGCTAAAACAATATCATTCTCATTTACAATAGGATTTCTATATCTAAATTCCGAAGCATATTCAACCTCAACGGGTATTCTTGCTAATTCTTCGAAAAGATACTCGCCAACAAGTCCTGCGTGCCATGATGTGCCACAAGCGACTATGATTAGCCGCTGTGCATTGGTAAATTTTTGCTCGTAGTCCTTTATCCCACCAAGAGTTACAGCTCCTTTTCTAACGTCTAAACGACCTCTTAGACTATCGTTTATGGAACGTGGTTGTTCGTATATTTCTTTCAACATAAAGTGGTCATAACCACCCTTTTCAAGCTCTTCAAGCTGTAAGTCCAACTCTTGAACGTATGGTGTTTGCTGAACATCTTCTATGTTCACAACCTTAAGATCCTTACCTTTCTTTAGAATAACGATTTGACCATCCTCAAGGTAAACCACATTTTTTGTGTACTCGACAATTGGTGTTGCGTCTGAGGCTATAAAAAACTCTCCTTTACCTACGCCTACAACTAAAGGACTACTCTTTTTGGCCGCAATTAATATGTTAGGGTTTGATTTGTCGATGATAGTTATAGCATAAGCACCTACAACTTTTTTCAGCGCGATTCTTACAGCTTCCCCCAATTTTAGATTGGCGCTTTTCTGAATGTCTTCAATTAAATTGACAAAAACCTCCGTGTCTGTATCGCTTTTGAAGTTATAGCCTCTAGAAACCAGCTGCTTTTTTATTACGTCATAATTTTCAATTATCCCGTTGTGAATCATGACTAAATTCTCCGATTGAGAGAAGTGCGGATGAGCATTAACATCATTTGGTTCGCCATGTGTTGCCCAGCGTGTATGCCCAATGCCTACACCGCCCGTTGTGCTCGAATTACCAACGTGTTGTTCTAAATCAGCGACCTTTCCTTTACACTTAAATAAATCTATTGATTTGTTGTTGTGAATTGCCACGCCTGAACTATCATATCCCCTGTATTCGAGTCTTTTCAGTCCTTTAATTAAAATAGGGTAGGCTTCTCTCTCTCCTAAGTATCCAACTATTCCACACATAAATATCTTTTAAATAGGCGTGTAAGATACAATTAATTTTACCTCTCCAATTCCTGCATCTGTTCCTTTTAATATAGTCCTTGCAGATTGTATTCCAGAACTAGCATTCATAAGTCGATAACCAAAATTATAGTCGTTACCGTCAACAAAACCGTTTACAAGGTATTGAAGATCTCTGTTAATTAAAAACCTATACTCATTCTCTGTATTTAAATCGCCGCCAGCATTTAACTGGCTGTCTGTTGCGTCTACTGTAAAAGTAAAGCTTCCTGTTTCAGTTTTAACCGCTAGAAAATAATCGCGTTCAGCGATGTAATCATCATCAGTACCGTCTTCGACAGTAAAAACAAGTTCAGCTTTATTAATACTAACAGATCCGTTGCTAACTATTCCTGACAAATATGGTGCTTTTAAATCAATTGCAACACCAGACATGCCCTGCATATATAAAGATGTTTGACCCACTGATGAATCATTTAATGCCGCCTCAACATCAGATCCACTATAGTTGTGCTCAAAATGATTAACTTTTGTGAGTCCCTCAGAAAAAACAAAATCATAAGACGACTTTATTGTGTCGTTATTATAGTATACAGTAATTTTAGAGAACGCATTAGCTAAATCAAATGACCAAATTGTACCATTACCCTCTGTTTGTGCATTAATAAAAACATCAGCACTAGCAACATTAATTCCCTTAAATAATTCAACAAACTCATCCCTGTCTGTCGAAACATAAGCTTGATCAATGAGCCTTTTTCCGAACTCGTTATCTAATTTTAACTTTAATTGCTCCGGCTCTTCACCCGCAATAATATTCTTGTTTGTGTAATTTGGTAGGTATACAGATTGGGATAATATATTAGTTGGTTTTTTTGAAAAAATTCGGTTAGAAAAATATAAACTATCCTTGTATATGTCTTCTGATAATTCATTTACTGTAAATTGGTGTAAACTTTGTTCACCGTAATAACCTAAATAAACAAGAGATAGGTTGACAGAATCGATGACAAGTGTGCTTATTTCGCCAAATTCCACCGTAGCTGTAGAAGGCTGAAACTGCGCAGAAAAAGACGAAGAAGCTTTTCCAAATACTGGATCAACATAACTTCCAAGCAATGCATAGGGCAAATCGTCAGACAAAACTGAATCAACTGAGACAGTAGATGCATAAATAGTGAATGTATCTGTAGTAATTAACCCAAGCTGATCTTCTTCCGGATAAAGACCAAGTCCAAGGGTATCCTCGTTCTTTTTACACCCATTAAATGCTAGGCATAAAAAAAGAGCGGCTCCATATAAATGAAACCGCTTTTCTATATTTAATCTAAATCTAGTTTTTGTCATTCTATTATTCAACAAGCACTTCTTCTGATTCCAAAATTGCATCATAAAATTGAGAATATTGTTCAATATATGACTCCTCTAATTGGCATTCTAATATTGGTTTTTCTAACGAGGAAATATACGAATTAAGCTCGTCATTGATTTTTTCTTCACCCAAAATAATTCCATCAGCGTATTGTGCTCCTAATTTTTGCAAATTGTTATGTGTTGGAGATTCTACAGCGCTTAAATCTTCCATGTTAACGCCATCAAATAGCGATTTTCTAGCAAAGTCTTTGTTTAAACTGCCGTTTGTTTCATCATTATATAAAGAGTAAACAACTTTAGTATCTGCATATATAGGGTCTGAATCGAAAGACTTTTTAAGATACATCGGTACCAAACCGGTCATCCATCCATGACAATGAATAATATCAGGTGCCCATCCTAGTTTTCTTACTGTTTCTATAACTCCTCTGCAGAAAAAAATAGCTCTTTCATCATTGTCTTTAAACTGTTTACCATCCTCGTCAGTAAAAACAGCTTTCCTTTTAAAGTATTCTTCGTTATCGATAAAATAAACCTGCATTCTAGCAGGCTGAATAGAGGCAACTTTGATTATTAAAGGATGGTCTGCATCATCAATAATAAGATTCATTCCCGACAATCTAATTACCTCATGCAATTGGTGTCTTCTTTCGTTGATGCAACCATACTTAGGCATAAAAGTTCTAATTTCTTTCCCCTCCTCTTGAATGCCTTGTGGAAGGAACCTTCCAATTTTAGATAAAGGCGTTTCTGGCAGGTGCGGTGTAATCTCCTGTGTAATATACAGTACTCTTGTTTTTTTCATACGTTTCTTGGTTTAAAACTCGTTTTGCAAAATTAAACATTTTTTTACCGAAAATGCAAGTTTTCTGCTAGATTTGTTGGCCTTTTGACACAATTTTATGAATGTTTTCACATCTAAAACTGAATTAGCTAAATTTCTAGATCAAGAACGAATTAAAGATAAAAATATTGGTTTTGTTCCGACCATGGGTGCCTTGCACCAAGGTCACCTTTCTTTAATTCAAGAATCGAAAAAAAGAACTAGCCTAACCGTTTGTTCGATTTACGTTAACCCTACTCAGTTTAATGTACAAAGTGACTTAAAAAATTACCCGCGAAACACAGCAAAGGACATTGAATTGCTTGACGCCGAAAACTGTGATGTTTGCTTTTTACCTAGCACGAACGAAATTTATCCTAACGGAGTTGCCAAACTTCTTAATATAGATTTAGGTGGCCTAGACAAGAGGATGGAAGGCAAGCACAGGCCTGGTCATTTTGACGGAGTTGTAACTGTGGTAAATAATCTGTTTAAAATTATTAACCCTGACATCGCTTTTTTTGGAGAAAAGGATTTTCAACAATTGGCGGTGATTCGGAAAATGACTCAAGTACTTAATATTAATGTTGAAATAACAGGCTGTCCTATTATCCGAGATCCAGGGGGCCTCGCCATGAGTTCTCGAAACGAAATGCTAACAGACCAAGAGTGGTTAGCTGCTCCGTTCATCCATAACACTCTGTTAGAAGCTAAAGACCTAAACGGTACTATTCAAGAAAAAATAGATTTGGTAATAAAACAATTCGAAAATCACGCGTTGTTTACTCTCGACTATTTTGATATTGCTTCGGAAAGAACTCTTAAACCGTCTATAGAAGAATCGTCAGAGGCGCAGAGAGCTTTTATTGCTGCATTTATAGGGAATATTAGATTGATAGACAATATAGCCCTAAATAATTAGTTTTGCACATGGTCTAATAATTCTCGAATTGAACTTTAATAAAATAACATCATCAAGTTTAAAAGTAGGTGTCTCACTTTCTCTTGGTGTGTTCTTTATTTGGGTCGTTTGGAGAACCCTTACTCAATCAGATATTGAGAGTATCTTAAACTCATTCTCTACAGCTAACTATTGGTGGATCGCTCTATCTGTTATTTTCGGAATTAGCAGTCATATGAGTCGCGCTCATCGTTGGAAATACACCTTAGAGCCTCTTGGTTATAGGCCAAGGTTTTGGAATAGTTTGTTTGCTGTAATGATTGGTTATCTGCTAAACCTTGCTTTCCCGCGATTAGGCGAAGTGACTCGTTGTGGCGTTATGAATCGTTATGAAAACATTCCTATCAATAAGCTTTTCGGTACTGTCATTGCTGAAAGAGTCGCAGACTTAATTATCATGATTGTTATGACCTCTGCTATCATTTTTCTTCAACTAGATATCTTAAACGACATGTTAGCCAGCATGATTGGGCCGGCATGGGACAGTATTTCTTTTACTACAATGGCTCTTTATTGTGTTGCTTTATTTACTATAGGTGGATTTTCAGTCTATTTTTTATTCAAATTAGCAGAAAAAAGTGCATTAATGGCAAAAATTAAGGACTTCATAGTTGGAATTTTTGAAGGAGTAAAAAGCATATTGTCTATGAAGCAAAAATGGGGTTTTCTCTTCCACACTGCATTTATATGGGTGATGTATGTATTGATGTTTTATGTTTCAATGAAAAGCTTGCCCGAAACGTCTAATGTTCCATTTTTGGGAATGTTAGCTGCGTTCGTCATGGGCGGATTAAGTATAATATTTGTTCAAGGCGGGCTTGGTGTTTACCCGGCAGCCATAATGGCTGTTTTAATGCTATATGAAGTCGAGAGAGCCGATGGCCTTGCGCTAGGTTGGATAATGTGGACTGGGCAAACTATTTTATTAATATTCGTGGGATTTCTTTCCATGGCAATACTGCCCTTGTATAATAAAAAGCGGAATGAATCACCTGAGCCAAATTCGTAATAAATTTGTTGGGTCCGACAAAATTGCTGCTCTTGCAAAAGAATGGAAAAACGATGGTGAAATAGTAGTTTTTACGAATGGTTGTTTCGATTTACTGCATCTTGGGCACATAGAATACCTGGCCCAAGCAGCAGATTTAGGCTCCAAATTTATTATTGGACTAAATTCTGATCAATCTGTAAAAACACTCGGAAAAGGAGAGCTAAGACCAATAAAAGACCAGAAAACTAGAGGGGCGATATTGGCCGCTTTGGAGTTTGTGTCGGCAGTGGTTATATTCAATGAAGAAACTCCATATCAATTGATCGCTTCTATTCTACCGAACATATTAGTAAAGGGTGGAGACTGGGAAACTAACTCAATTGTAGGAGCAAGTATAGTAACTAAAAATGGTGGGCAAGTTAAGTCCATTCCTTTTATTGATGGTTATTCAACAACAAACTACGTAGAGAAGATTCAAAATGGCAAAAGTTAAAACGACTTTTTTTTGTCAAAATTGCGGAGCTCAGTCTGCTAAATGGGTTGGTAACTGCAACTCGTGTAATGAATGGAACACATTTGTTGAAGAAGTAATTCAAAAAGAAACAAAAACGGCAGTTTTGGGATCGACAAATGTTCGGGTAAAAACACCACAAAAAATTACTGATATTGTCGCTTCAGCCGAAAAAAGAATACGCACTCCGAATCAAGAATTTAATCGAGTTTTAGGAGGAGGAATTGTTCCAGGTAGTATTGTTTTGGTTGGTGGTGAACCTGGTATTGGTAAATCTACGTTGATGCTTCAATTGGCAATAACCAGCTCTAAAAAAGTACTTTATGTTTCAGGAGAAGAAAGCGAGCAACAAATTAAAATGCGAGCAGAACGCCTATCAAAAACCCCTGCGCAATGTTTTATTCTTACCGAAACATCTACCCAAAACATATTTCAGCAAATAAAAAACTTGGAACCTGAGCTGTTAATCATCGACTCTATTCAAACGCTGCATACAGCCTCAATTGACTCATCGCCTGGTAGTATTTCTCAAATTAAAGAATGTACTGCAGAATTGCTTCGATTTGCCAAGGAAAGCTCTACACCTGTGTTTCTTGTTGGGCACATCACCAAAGATGGTCACATTGCTGGGCCTAAAATATTGGAGCACATGGTAGATACTGTAATGCAATTTGAGGGTGATAGAAATCATATCTATCGTTTATTGCGATCGACTAAAAATCGGTTTGGTTCTACAAATGAATTAGGCATCTACGAAATGCAAAGCTCTGGACTTAGGGAGGTTGAAAATCCTTCCGAAATTCTGATTTCAGCAAACACTGGAGAACCTCTAAGTGGAATTTCAATTGCGGTCACAATGGAGGGCATGCGGCCAATGCTTATTGAAGCGCAAGCCTTGGTAAGCACTGCCGCTTATGGAACTCCTCAAAGATCGGCTACCGGTTTCGACTTGCGCAGAATGAATATGCTATTAGCTGTTTTAGAAAAAAGATGTGGCTTCAAATTAGGGGCTAAAGACGTGTTCTTAAATATTGCCGGTGGTCTTAAAGTTGATGACCCTGCAATAGATTTGGCTGTAGTCTGTTCCGTTCTATCTTCTAGCGAAGATATTGAAATTCCAGCCAATACTTGTTTTACCGCTGAGGTTGGTTTGTCTGGCGAAATAAGGCCTGTTAACCGAATTGACCAAAGAATTTTTGAAGCTGAAAAACTAGGTTTTTCAACAATCTTTATTTCTCAAAACAATTTAAAGGGACTTAACAAAAGTACGTTGAAAATAAAAGTTGTTGCTGTAAAAAAGATAGAAGAGGTTTTTCAGCGTTTGTTTGGCTGATTATTTCTTTCCACTCGAAGATTCTGAAGAAATTATTTCAAATAATTCATCAAGATTTGGCGTAAGAATTACTTCGATTCTTCTGTTTTTCGCTTTGGCTTCTTCTGTAATACCCGGATCAATAGGAGCGTGCTCCCCCTTGCCTGCGGCAGTAATTTGTTTCGGCTTGATTTCACTATTGCTTAACATGATTTTTACTACCGCCGTAGCGCGCATTACGCTAAGTTCCCAATTGTCTTTAATCGGGCCATTCCCTGAGAGTTTATCTATATCCGTATGACCTTCGACAAGTATTTCCACATCATTCTGCTCTTGCAGAATCTTTGCTAACTCTACTAGTGCTTTTTTCCCCTCTGGATCTACCGAAGTACTGCCTTTTGGAAACAAAAGCTCCGCTTCCATAGATATGTATATTTTACCGTTGCGCTGTTCAACGGTTAACCCTTTATCTTTAAACCCCATAAGTGCTGCAGCAATTTTGTCTTTAAGGGCCAATACCGCAGCATCTTTCTCGGCAATAATTGCCTCTAACTCATTTACTCTCCTTTCTCTCTGTTGCAGAGCTTTTTCAGTCTTTTCTAAATCAAGCTTTGCTTTTTGCAGCGCCATTTGTTTTTCGTTTAACGCTCGTTGTGCATCATTAAGTTCATCTTCTCTTCGCTGCAAATCTTCTTGAGATCGTTGTAAATTCTCCAGCAACTTTCTGTTTTCTGCAGTACTTCCCTTTTGCAACAATTCCATTTTTTCTAGCAATTCGTCATTTAAGCGGTTTATTTTATCATACTGTCTCGTCATTTTTCTTAATGATAGCCCCGTTAACGTTGTGTCTTTAATTAATAGTTTCACCTCCTTTTGAATCCGAACCAGATCATTAGTTAATTCGGTATTTACCGTTTCCAAATCTCGCTTTTCAGATTGTATTGCGCTTCTTTCAATGTCACATTTGTCATATTTACTCTGAAGTTCTTCAACTTGCCTAGCCGGGATACATGAAAACAGCGATGCTGAAATTACGACTGCCATTGATAATATTCGAAAATTCATCTACCTAAGTATTTAAAACAATAGTACTTGATTCTTCACTCGCTTAATGAAATTCGGTAACCTATTTTTAAACAATTCGTTTTTAATAGAAAAGAATTTATGCTTTCGGAAAATTGGATTACTGATAAAACGACAGATTTTGAGTACAAAAAATACACCGTTTTGGCTTATTTACAATCCGTGTACAATTCTTTTAGTCTCAAAGAACTTTATCCTGTTTTGCCTTCGCTTGATGATCGCCATAACCAACTTGAATTATTCATAAAGAATAAACAAACAATTAATCAAATAGCACCTAAAAGGATCAATGGGATTGATTGGAAAAAGCTAAAATTAAATTATGACCACGAAACTAATATGAGTCTTCCGCATATTGATCGAATCGTTGATTTTACCTTGCCATTATTCAAAAACGCTTTAGAAAATGGCGAAAATCTTAAGGAAGAAATACAATCAGCTATTTCCATTGAACCGCTAGGAATAGTGCCATTATATCAAAATGAAGGGTTTTTATTGTTTCATCCCCCCGCTAAAAAAATCACTTGGGTTTACCGGTATTCATGCAATACCTTAACTCATTCAGGCAGTTATATCTACAAATATGTAACTAACTATGCCCTCTCGATTAAAAACACTTTTTATGAAGTTAAATCCACTTTAGCCACTTTTTCTGAGTTGAAAACGCCCGCTACTTATTTGATCTCTAGCAAAAAAAAATACCCTGCTAAAGAAGCATTTATTCCTTTGGCTTGCGGGTTATTTGAAGACTATCACGCTGACATAAAATAAAAAGCCCTAGTACGGGCTTTTTATTTTATGTCTAAGTTTTACCCTAAATTAGTCTTTAAAGAAAACTTCTGTGAAATCTCTATATTCCATTGCGTTTGCTGGAAAATTTCTAACCTCCCTTTGGAGTAGTCTTGTAAATTCATCATAGCAAATAGGCATATATGGAGCATCATTCAATGCTATTTGGTCGGCCATTCTGTAATAAGTAAACCGTTCAGTTTTGTCGACCGTAGATAGTGCCTTTTCAAACATTGCATCGTAATCATTATTTTCATATCTAACGGCATTGATATAAGATTTTTCATTAATATTTTCAGGGACATTTGGTCCATAAAGCAAGTTTAAAAAGTTTTCTGGGTCTGGGTAATCAGCTAACCAAGCCGATCTCCAAAACATTGTTTTTCCTGTTTCAATCGCTTCCAGATGCTGTGCAAAAGGCATAACTTCCATTTTAACTGAAATATTAAGGGATTCCATTAACATACTTTGCACTGCCTCCGCAACTTGAATGTTTCTTGATCCTCCACTATTCAACTGCAGAGTTATTTCTGGGAAACCTTTTCCATCAGGATATCCCGCTTTCGCGAAATATTCTTTCGCCATTTCAAGATTGTATGAATATCCGTTTATGCTATCGTATTCATAACCCTTAAGACCTGGAGGAACAATACCATAAAGTGCAGGTGTCCCATCTCCTTGAAGCGTATATGTAACTAGTTTTTCCCGATCAATAGCATAATTAAATGCCTTTCTTACGTCTATATTACTAAACAACTTAGATTTATTTTGGAATCCATAGTACTGGACACTAAAAGCTGAATTTACCTGCATCTGGAAAGGTTTGTTTCCCCCCTGCTTAGCATCTTCTAGCTCACCAACCACTTCATCTATCATTTCTAAAGGCAATTGGAAAATCATATCTAAGTTTCCTTTTCTAAACTCAAGGAGTTCCGCTTTTTTCTCTTTTAGGAAAGAAAACTTTATCGCGTCTAGGTAAGGCAATTGATTCCCGAACTCATCAAATTTCCAATATTTATCATTTTTTACAAGTATTACAGCTTCACCTTCTTTTACTGTTCTAATTGCAAATGGCCCTGTTCCAACACATTTAATTCTCATGTCGTTTCCATAAGCTTCAATCGCTTCTTCTGGAAATACCCAACAACCACTGTGTCCTATAATATTTAAGAAGCCAGCAAACGGTTTTTCTAATTCTATTTGTAATGTATACTTGTCAATAACCTTAATCCCAGAAACACCGCCGACAAGAGGTTCGCCATCAATTGTTGATTGATAATAATCACTAGCTCCTTTAACTCTTTTGTCAAACAGCCAAAACATTTGATTTTCGGCATCAACAGTGCAGAGTTTTGTGAAACTATATAAGAAATCTGCCGCTGTAACTTCTCTACCTTTTCCGTCTGGAAAACATGGGTCGTCATGAAAAAATACTCCTTTTCTTATGAAGAAAGTAAACTTTGTAGCGTCTTCATTCTCTTCCCATCGCTCAGCGACTGATGGAACAATAGAAAGATCCTTAGAGCTAAACTTCACAAGACCTTCATAAATTTGATTCGTTATTCTAAAAGACGTTACCTCAGTAACATTAAGTGGATATAAATTTCTAAAATCCTCAACCTCATTCAATTTAAAAACACCGCCATACGCAACAGGTCCTTTTACTTCTTGATGCGTTGGCGCTTTAGTTTCTTCCGGCGCTGGACAAGATGTAAGAAGTGTTATAGACGCTATTGCAATAAGTACTTTTCTCATTATTAATCAATTTTACAAGGATATCTCTCCAAGGTGAGCAAATATATATATAAGTGCCTAAATTTTATACAAAAAAAGAAACTAATGGACTTTAAAATTAACGATATCAAAGAATAGTTTTCTTTTTTCATGGAGATTCGTTTTTTGGACTAACAAATACAGTATTTATGCGTTACTATTGTTGTAGATATTACTAATCTGTGAACAAATATTTAAAATATTTATTTTGGATTGTGACGCTCCCAATGGGTTCTAGTGCTCAGTCTTACGGCCAACTAAAGGAGAAAATGTTTGTTGTACAAGACTCTATTTTTATAGACTCACTAAGTATCGTTAGTTCATCAATTATTGTTTTTGAAGTAGACTCATCATCATACAAGTTTAACCCTATTTCATCTTTGCTAACTTGGACAGTTAAGCCCGAAACAGATTCGATAAGAATTAGATTTCGTACTATGGCGATTGACCTCGATTATCCACTGCAGCATAAAGACTATAAAAAAATTGAGCTTTCAGGAACGGGCGCAAACAACCCCTTTAAATATACGGCGGTGTCTTCTCAAAACCTAAACAATTTGTCTAATGGTTTAAACAAGAACGGCAGTATTTCAAGAGGTGTTGCATTTGGAAACAATCAAGATTTATCTGTTAACTCGAATCTTAATTTACAATTATCGGGCAAAATTTCGGATAGAATAAATGTATTGGCGGCAATTACAGATGACAACATCCCTATACAGGCTGAAGGCAATACGCAGCAACTTCAAGAATTTGATAAAGTATATATGCAGCTATTTGATGATAACTCGCGATTGACAGCGGGTGATTTTCAACTTAAAAACACTGCTCCATATTTCTTGAAATACTACAAAAAAGCACAGGGGGGTAGAATTCAAACTTCTTTTGAAACAAATTCTAAACAGGAGAATCCTGGATTAATGGATGTTTCGGTAAGTGGTGCTATTTCACGTGGAAAATTTGCCAGAAACGTCATCCAGGGGGTTGAAGGAAATCAAGGTCCATACAGATTAACCGGCGAAAACAATGAGCCTTTCATAATTATTCTATCGGGAACAGAGCGTGTTTACATTGATGGCAAACTGATGACAAGAGGACAAGAGTATGACTATATGATAGACTATAACACCTCTGAATTAATCTTTACTGCGCGTCAATTAATTACAAAGGATAAACGAATTGTTGTAGAGTTTCAATATTCTGATAAGAATTATGCACGCTCCTTATTCCAGTTTTCTGACTATTACAAAAGTGAAAAAATTACTCTGCGTTTTGATATTTATTCAGAACAGGATGCAAAAAATCAATCGCTACAGCAAGATTTAACTGACGAACAAATTGACGTTCTAAGCCAAGTTGGAGATAGCACTAATTTAGCGGTCGCTAGCAGTGTTGCGGAAGTTGAGTTTTCTGAAAATCAAGTTTTGTATAAAAAAATAGATTCGTTGGGCCAAGAAATTTATGTGTATTCCACAAATCCGGATAGCGCAATTTATAACCTATCCTTCTCTGTTGTTGGCCCTGATATGGGTAGCTATGATCAAAAACAAACTACCACCAACGGTCGCGTTTTTGAATGGGTAGGCTTTGGAAATGGGTCTTATGAACCGTTAATCTTATTAGTTACGCCAAAAAAGAAACAAATGCTATCACTTGGCGGAGATTATCAAATCAGCGAAAATACGGCTGTTACGTTTGAAACAGCATTGAGTAACCACGATGTCAACACATTTTCAAAAGTAGATGCATCGGACAATACTGGTTACGCTTTCAATATTGGTCTTACGAACACCAAACAAATTGGAAATAATGATGAAAAAAACTACCGTTTGAACTCATTCATCGGATATGAACAAATTCAAAAAGATTTTAATGAGATTGAACGCTTTAGAACTGTAGAGTTCTTTCGAGATTGGAATTTACGTAATGTTACTTTATCTGAAATGCAACATATTTCGTCAGCTAATCTAGAATTCGCAGCATCTGAAAAACTAAGCCTAAAATATTTCATAAAATCATACTTGAGTGGAAGCGAGTACAATGCCATCAAGAATAATCTTAACTTGAAATACAATTATCGAGGTTTTCGGGCAGACATCAAGAATAGTTTAATGTCTTCTTCAGGTATTTATAACTCCACCTATTTAAGATCTAAAGGGGTAGTTAGTAAAAGTACCCGTTGGCTCACTCTAGGATTAAGAGACGATTTTGAAAAAAATCAATTTTTCAATGGTTCAAGGGATTCTCTATTGACCAACAGTTATCAGTTTTTTGAGTGGGAAGCTTTTGTTGCCAGCGCAGATAGCTCAATAAATAGGTTTAGAATAGGTTATACGCAACGAGAAAATTTTGGCGCAAAAAATAATGGACTGAACACTTCCAATTTGGGTAGGTCGATTTCTTTAGATTTAGGTTTGCTTAAAAACAAGAAAGCGACTTTAACTAACAAAACAACCTACCGTATATTAGAAATAAAAGATTCAACGCTTACCTCAAGCAAAGCTGATAGTACATTGTTGAACCGAATAGAATACAGTCTCAAGCTCTTTAAGGGCGCACTTATTTCTAACTCCTTTTTCGAGATTGGTTCGGGGCTTGAGGCAAAAAAAGATTATATTTTCTTAAAAGTACCTGAAGGGCAAGGAGTCTATATTCACAATGACCTTAACGGAGACGGAATCGCAGACGATAAAAACGAATACGAAATTGCACCGCAATCCCTTCAATATCAAGCCAATTACATCAAGGTTTTTGTACCGACTAACGAATATGTCAAAACATTTAATAATCAGTATAGTCAAACTCTGTTGATACGTCCAAAAGCAGTCTGGGGATCCGAAAAAATAAGAATTAAAAAGTTTATCTCTCGTTTTTCTAATCAGTCCTCTTACCTAATTGACCGAAAAACGAAGAAAAACAATATTCGCGCAGCTTTTAACCCTTTCGAAAGAGAAATTGCAGATAGTATTTTAGTCTCTCAAAATGCATCTTTTAGGAATGCTTTCAATTTTAACCGTTCTAACCCTAAATTCGGTGCTGGTATAAACTATTATTATGTAAAAAATAAGACCTTATTGACCAATGGTTTTGAGCAACGAACAAGCGAATATTATTCCGCAAATATTCGTTGGAATCTATCTAGAAAATTTAGGTTAAACATCGATGCACAAAATGGCCGGAAAGAGAATTTATCTGACTATTTAAGCACTAGAAATTTCGATTTAGATTACTACAGCTTTGTTCCTAAAATAACTTTTCAACCAGGAACTGTGTTTAGACTCTCTCTGCTTTACGAACATAAAAATAAGCAAAACAATTCCGAAAGCAATGAAAAAGCAATCTATAACAAAGGTGGACTGGAAGGAAAATATAGTGCAGCAGAAAAGGGTAACATAATTACCAATCTTAATTTCATTCTCATCAACTATGATTATCCTACCAATTCATCTCTTGCTTTTGAAATGTTAGAAGGGTTACAGCCTGGAAATAATATTACCTGGGAAATAATCTATCAACGTACTTTGGCCAATAACCTTCAGCTCAATTTAAACTATAATGGACGTTGGGCAGATGGTTCAAAACTGTTGCATGTTGGTGGCGTTCAGGTGCGGGCATTTTTCTAAAAACCGTTCTGCTAATTATTCATTTGCTTTAGTGGCACTTATTATGTTCCTTTGCAGCCCTTTTTAAGTACCTATGGGAGGAATAACAGAAAGAAAAAGAAAAATATTTGTTGGGTCAGCGTCGCCTGCACTAGGTAAAGCTATTGCTGCTAAATTTGGTGTGGCTCCCGGAGATGTTGAATTACAAAGGTTTAGCGATGGTGAATTTCAGACTTCATTAGAAGAAACCGTTCGTGGAGCTCATGTGTTTTTTATTCAATCTACTTTCCCTCCAACCGATAATTTATTTGAATTATTGCTCATGGTTGATGCTGCTAAAAGGGCATCAGCAGCAAAAATTACTGTGGTTATGCCTTATTTTGGATGGGCACGACAAGACCGAAAAGACAAACCAAGAGTTGCAATCGGTTCTAAATTAATTGTTAATATGTTGGAATCTGCAGGAGTAACGAGAGTTATTACTATGGATTTACACGCGGACCAAATTCAAGGGTTTTTCGAGGTGCCTGTCGATCATTTATATGCTTCTTCTGTTTTCATACCTTACATAAAAAAGTTAAACCTCCCAAATCTTATTATGGGCGCACCAGATACTGGTGGAACAAAAAGAGCTAACGCATATGCGAAACACTTAGGTTGTGGATTAGTCATTTGCTATAAGCAGCGCAAAAAAGCTAATGAGGTGTCAGATATGACTTTAATTGGTGATGTTAGAGGTAAGGATGTAATAATCGTAGACGACATTATCGATACTGCAGGAACAATTACCAAGGCAGCAGATATGATGATGTCCAAAGGGGCTAATAGTGTTAGAGCATTAATTACACATCCTGTTTTATCAGGTCCTGCATACAAGAGGCTAGAAAACTCATCTATAACAGAATTAATAACAACAGATTCAATCCCATTAAAACAAAAAAGTAGCAAAATAAAAGTAATTTCTGTTGCCAACCTCTTTGCTGAGGTTATGCAGAATGTTGTTAATCATCAATCAATAAGTTCAAACTTTATTATATAATAAATATCAATTACAAATCAATAAACAATACCTTATGAAATCATTAGGATTATCTGGAACAAAAAGAGCTATTGGCACAAAGGACGCGAAGAAATTACGAGCGGACGGTCAAGTTCCCTGTGTTATCTATGGTGGAGAAAAAAATCTTCACTTTTCAGTTGACTCAAGAGCATTAGATAAATTAATATATACTCCAAACGTCTACCGAGTGGAGCTTGAAGTAGATGGTGAAAAAATTGACGCGGTTATAAAAGACAAGCAATTTCACCCTGTAACGGACGCAACGTTACACGTCGATTTTGTTCAATTATTTGACGACCAGCCAGCTGTAATTGCAATGCCTGTTGTTTTAACTGGAAACTCAATTGGTGTAAAAAATGGCGGTAACTTAAGTCTTCGTAAAAGAACGATGAAATTAAAAGGATTGCCTTCGGCAATTCCTGAAGATATTACTGTTGATATTACTAATTTAAGAATTGGGCAATCAATTAAAGTAGCAGATGTTGCTGCATTAAACCCAAAGTTAGAATTTGCTGGTAATCCGAACGATGTAATAGTTGCTGTTAAAACTGCACGTGCTGCTATTGAGGAAGAAGAAGAAGAAGAAGAAGAAGAAGAAGGCGAAGCAACTGAAGGCTCTGAAGGTTCTGAAGGTTCTGAAGGTTCTGAACCAAAGGCCGAAGGAACATCTGAAGCATAAATTCGATTTATTTGTTGCATGAAGTATCTTATCGTAGGATTAGGAAACATCGGCAGTGAATACGAGAACACTCGACATAATATTGGATTTAAAATCCTCGATTCGTTAGCCAACGATTCGGGGGTTTTTTTTTCCACTAATCGGCTAGCGGCTACTGCAACAATAAAGCACAAGGGCCGAACATTTTTACTAGCGAAACCAAGCACGTTTATGAATCTTAGCGGAAAAGCAGTTATAATCATCTGCAATAGTAACGGTATAAGTTCCAACAGCAAGCCCATTTGCTGTCACGACAGTATCCCCAGAAGACCAGCCATAAGAATAATCTACCGCTACAGTGCCTCCTGCTCCAGAAACTGAAGCTTG
>CAJQPE010000048.1 GCA_905480125.1 uncultured Flavobacteriales bacterium
TTATATTCGCAGGCACAGTGCAAGGTGGAATAAATAACAACATAGCTTTTGATGCTTCTAACTTAGCGAGTGGTATATACTTTGTGCAACTTAGTACTCCAACGCTAAATGTTAAAAACAAAATCATTGTTATTAAATAAATAGAAGTAATCAATTTTGATAGGTAAAAGTCCTCCGATTTTTCGGGGGACTTTGTTATTATAATAGCGAAGCAATTTATAGCCCCTAAATGTTAATTAATTATTTAAATTATTACTGTAGCCAACAGATAGTCAGTTTTTTATCGCGCGGATATTTATATTTTTTCTTGTTTAAAAATTAATTGTAAGTTTGGTATAATAAAATCGTCAGAAAGCAAAAAATGTGTTTTTGGCTTAAATTGCTATAAAATTTTAAATATGAAAAAATTCATACTCGCATTTTTATCTGTTTTATTATTTCCTCATTTATCAATTGGGCAAACACAATTTGCAGATATAACTGTAACCGTACAAAGTGTTACTCATCTCAATCAGTGCGGCTGTAGTGACCAAGGATTCTTTCAGTGTGGAATTGCAAGTTCTCAACCAGATCCAAGATGGAATGTTAGATCTAGACTTTTCGGAGGAGCGTTTTCTGCTACTACTTTTATAGAAATTGATGATCAAGATTGCGGTACAATTTCTAGATCAGATAATTTAGCTACTTATCTCTCGTCATGTGATGATCAATTAGTAATTGAAGTTGAAAGCTGGGAAGATGATGATAGTCCTTCGAATACTTTTAATGGAGTTGATGATAATCATTCAGGTACTGAAACATTTTCTATATTTTATCAAAATGACCCGACAAGTTCATTAAATACCTATACATTAACATTGTCAAATAATTGGCGAGTAGAAATAGGTGTTGTTTGGACAGTAGCTTCAATTGTAGGGGCGCCATCTATAAGTGGCACAACCTCACTTTGCTCAGGCGACAACCTTTCACTTACTGCTTTTGACCCTCTTGCATCAAATTACAATTGGTATAATGTACCTTCTGGCGGTACTCCAATTTCAACAGGTGCAAATTTAAATATTGGAAACGTAACGGCTAATGTCTCTTATTATGCTGCCGGTTCTATTGGCGCTTGTGAAGGGCCAAGGACTCCGGTAAACGTTACAGCAGAAAATCCTCCAAACGCTGGAGCTGGAACAAATACAACCATTTGTGATTCTCAGAATGCTTTTGATCTATTTTCTACACTTATTGGTAATGACGTAGGTGGAACATGGAATGATGATGATGCTTCTGGTGCATTAACAGGGAGTTCTTTTGATGCTACTAGCTTAGGGGGTGGGTCCTATGATTTTACTTATACTGTTTTTGGAACTGTTTGTTCAGATGATCTTGAAACTGTTACTATTACTGTAGAGCAGTCTTTAACTGCTGGTATCGGAACAAATACAACTATTTGTGATTCGCAGAATGCTTTTGATCTATTTTCTACACTCAGTGCTAATGACATAGGTGGAACGTGGAATGACGATGATGGTACTGGTGCTTTATCTGGAAATTTTCTAAATGCTACTTTAATATCAGCTGCAGATTATGATTTCACTTATACTGTATTTGGAACAGATTGTCCAGACAACTCTGAAACTGTTACAATAACTATTGAAGAAATTTCTACTGACCCCAGCTCTTTAACACCTTCAATTACTAGTATATGCGGTATAGGAGGAACGGTTGATTTAACAATTAATGGCGGTTCGTTGGGAACAGGGGCGTCTTGGGAGTGGTATGATGGTGATCCAAATGGTGGTGGTACATTTTTAACCTCAACAGGCACTACTGCTTTGATAACCGGATTGACTATTACTGCAACAACTAACTACTTTGTTAGAGCAGAAGGAGGATTCTGTGGGAATTCTAATACGGTCGATGTGTCAGTTGTTGTTAGCTCATCTAATACAGCCCCATCTAGTGTTACAGTTACAAGTTCAACAATCTGTTCAGGTAATACTGCAGATTTAACTGTAATTGGTGGGGTTTTGGGATCAGGAGCAAACTGGACATGGTACGATACCGATCCTGCAAGTGGTTCTCCAGCACCGCTTTTTGCTTCTACTAGTCCTTTCTATTTAGGAGCAGCGCCTCCAACTACAACAACTTATTTTGTTAGGGCAGAAGGTTGCGATACGACAATTGCACAGCAAACGACAATTACAGTTGTGCCTCCTTCGGTTGCGGCTGCCGGAATTAATGCTTCGCAAACTTCTTTCTGCTCCGGTAGTGGGTCTACTTTATCGATACAAGGGGGAACACTTGGAGCGGGAGCTACATGGGAGTGGTACGAAGGTGGTTGTGGTGCCGGAAGTTCAATAGCGTCAGGCACATCAATAAATGTCTCTCCAACTGCTGCAACTTCATATTATGTAAGAGCAGAGGGAGGCTGTAATGGAAATACTGCTTGCGTAAATATTGCTATATCTATTGATGTTCCTTCTGCAGACCCTGTTGCTATAACTTCTGCAAGCACTGATCTATGTCTTGGTGAAACTACGGTTCTAAATGTTTCTGGAGGAACTTTAGGAACAGGAGCCCAATGGGAATGGTATCAAGGATCTTGCGGGGGAATATCTGTCGGACAAGGTAGTTCAATAAGCGTTTCGCCTTCTATAAGCACAACTTATTATGCTAGAGCTGAGGGAGCTTGTGGAAATACAGTTTGTGTAAATATTCCGGTTTCAGTTGGTGCCGGAGCTTCTGACCCAACAGCAGTTGATGTTATTCAGAATAATATATGTCCTGGTGACATTGCACAAGTTTATGTTACTGGTGCTCCGCTAGCTCCTGAATATACTTGGGTTTGGTATACCGGGTCGTGCGGTGCAGTTACAGTAGGTATTGGAGATACGTTAGAAGTAACTCCTTTGCTAACAACAGTATATTACGTTAGAGCAGTTGGAACTTGTGGCGAAACTAATTGTGGCTCGGTAACAGTTACTGTTGACCCTGGTTCAATCTCGGCTGATGGCATATCTTCCAGTAATGACAATTTTTGTGAAGGAGACTCTGCAACGCTCCAAATACTTGGAGGTTCATTAGTTGCTGGTGCTAATTGGAATTGGTACGAATCATTATGCGGAGGAACTTCAATTGGCACTGGAAGTTCAATAATGGTTTATCCAACATCAACAACAACTTATTATGCTAGAGCAGAAGGTGGAACTTGTGGGAGTACAGTTTGCTCCAATATTACTCTACATGCTTTACCTTCTGATGCTTACCTGATTCCTTTCGATACAATTTGTGGTACTGAGGGTCCAATTTCATTAAACAATGGTATACCGGATGGTGGTGTTTATGAGGGGCCTGGCATTTCCAATGGTATACTAATACCAAGTGATGCAGGCATAGGAACACATTCTATATCCTACTCATATATAGGATCTAATGGCTGTACTGCATTAGCTTCTTCTACTTTTACAATTAAAGAATCTTCAATTGTTGCTTCTTCTTCAATAACTATTAATGATTGCGAAGAAGGTGGGGTAACCCTATTAGTTGATGTAACGGGTGGCACTGGATTGTATAGGTATAAATGGTCTAATGGTGAAAATACGAATCCCTTGGTTGAGTCTCTATCTGGTTTTTATTCTGTAACTGTTACAGATGATAATCAATGCTCGGCATTTATTGACGGACTTGAAATTACTGATGATATGCGGTGTTTCGATTTACCTAATTCGTTTACTCCAAATGGTGATGGAATGAATGATATGTGGAATTTGGATTTGACGTATTATTCAACTGCTGCAATAAAGGTCTACTCTAAATGGGGTAATCAAGTTTGGGAAGCATCGGGAACCACATTGAGCTGGGATGGAACAAGTAATGGAAAAGATTTGCCCTCAGGAACGTACTATTATGTGCTCGATATAGATAATGGAAATAATATGCAAAATGGGCCAGTAACAATTGTCCGATAAAACATAGATAGCATGAAAAAGATACTTGTATTATTTGCGGTAATAATAGCTGCTGTTGAAGTTCAAGCTCAACAGGTGGCATTAAATAGTCAATATATGTTTAATGATTTCACCCTCAATCCAGCTGTCGCAGGAACAAAATCATACTCGCCTGTGTCGTTTACTTATAGAAGACAATGGATGGGCATGGATGAGGCGCCGATTACGCAAAATTTGTTTGCGCATACTGCAATTGGTAAAAACGCTGGTGCTGGAGTTCATCTATTTAATGACGCAGCTGGGCCATCAAGACGAACAGGATTCTCTGCAGCTTATAGTTATCAAATTAGAATTTCTGGGGGCTCAAAGTTGTCTTTTGGAATGTCTGCTGCATTAACGCAATATATTTTAGATAGAGATAAATTACGCACTGAAATTCCTAATGATATTGCTGTAACCAATTACGGTAGTAATCAGCTCGTTCCTGATTTTAATTTTGGAATGTACTGGTATGGAGAGCAATTTTTTCTTGGCGTGTCTGCCTTTAATCTTATTGAAAGTAAAAACGATTTGTACGATGTCACCACGGAGGTAACCAGCACGCTTGATAGAGTTTTTTATCTTAATGGTGGATATTCATTCCAATTAGGCGATGATTTTTCGATAGATCCATCTTTGTTGGTAAGGTATATGACCAACGCACCATTTCAGTTAGATGGCAACCTGCGCTTCGTTTACAAGCAAAAATATTGGTTAGGCGCATCTTATCGTATGCAAGATGCAGTTGCTGTTATGGTAGGTGCTGATATGGGTAAGCTAACATTCGGTTATTCTTATGATATAACTACATCAAATAGGGCTAACTATAACTCGGGTACGCATGAAATATTTGTGGGCTTGCAACTAGAAAATAAGAATGGACATAAAGTTGATTGGCATAAACGCAATAGAATTTATTCATCATTTCCAGGTTAACGGAAATAGGTTGTTTTATGACAAGAACTTTACTGTTTATATTATTTATTTTCTTAAGCGTTCTGCTAAATGCTCAGATCGAAGTTGCTGACGATTTGTTTGACAACTTTGAATATAACAGAGCTGCTTCAAAATATTCAGAGTCTGACAGTTTAACTGATTTACAGTTGCGAAAATATGCGTTTAGCTTATTGCAGATTCGAGATTATAGGGGTGCTGAAAAATTTTATGCAGATGTTGTTAAACAAATAGATAGTAATGCAGTCAATTTTTATTATTACGGAATTTGTTTAAAGAATAATGAAAAATTTGAAGAAGCCCGGATGCAATTTCAAACATCACAAAAACTTGATTCTACTAATTTTTTCAACACTTTGATGCTTCAAAAAATAGACAAAATTGAATCAGTTTATGGCCGAAAACAAACACAAGGTGCTGAGGCTGCTATAGCAATTAACTCGCCTTTAGCTGAATATAGTCCCGTATGGTATAAAGAAGGGATATTGTATAGCAAAGAAATTAAGTATGATGATGTAGAAAATAGAACGCAGCTTCATTTTGAAACCGATCATGGACATATTAATGAATTGCAGCATGGAACATCTGAACGTCCGCTTAACGTTTTGGTATATGCGCCTTGCATTGCGGGTCGATTTGGCGAGCCGCAGATTGTTGCGAAAAGTGAAGATTACCATATCGGGGGTTTTGATATTGACGAATCTAGCAGCCATATATACTTTACAAAAACCAATATGAAAAACTGGACCGCAAATAAAATAGAGCATCCGACATTGTTCATGGGGAAAATAGACACTGTTGAAAATACGCTAACCAATGTAGAAAAAGTAAAAATTAAAAAATTACCTTCTGAGTCAGGTTCGGGTCACCCAGCTATAACTAAAAATGGAAACACAATGTTTTTTGTTTCTGACATGCCCGGAGGCTTCGGTGGTTCAGACATATATTTTGTTGAAAAAGATGAAAAAAGTAACTGGTCTGAGCCAGTTAATTTGGGAGCCAAAATTAATACGAAGGGGGATGAGTTGTTTCCTGTATTATCTTCTGATTCGTTATTGTATTACTCATCCAATGGTAAAGTCGGATATGGTGGATTGGATATTTTTAGCGTAGCATTTGATCAAGTTTCATTTGGTGATGCCGAAATATTGCCGGCTCCTTTAAATTCTAGCGCTGATGATTTCGGAATATTAGTAAGCTCTCTAAATAGCGAGGAAGGTTTTTTAGTTTCAAATCGTTTTGGCGGTAAAGGGGATGATGATATTTATAAATTTCAGTCTTTGGTTAAAGGTGAATATAGTGCCGAAAGTCTTTTAGATGTCACAACGAACCCTTCTATTGGTTGTTTTATTGACAGTAGTCAGATAGCTCTTGCAATGGATACACTTGGAACGTTAGAACTAGCAGATACCTTTAAGATTATAGACTCTATTTTAGAAGTAGGACAGCCGGAACCAACTGCCATAATCGAATTAGAAGAAACGGTAATGGAAGCGTCAGAGCAGGAATCTGCTGATCACAAGCTGAAAATTAATGAGGTTAGCATGGATGAGGCTATCTATTTTAATTTTGATCAATCTGCAATTACTGAAAGATCACAATTAGTAGTTGATAAATGGTTAATCGCAATGAAAGAAAATCCAAGCGTGGAAATAATGATTAAGTCTTATACCGATTGCAGGGGCTCTACTGAATATAATATTTCCTTAAGTTGGAGAAGGACAAAAACAATAAAGGAATATTTAATCAGCAGCGGAATTGAACATACAAGAATTGCATCCAGATCAATGGGGGCAACAAATTTTATTAATAATTGTGATCGACCGAATGCTTGTTTAGATAAAGAGCATGGACTTAATAGGAGATCGGAAATTGAATTAATTAATCAGTAATATTTCTTCTCGACTTTGTTTTTCTAAATTCTGCTCTAATTCTATAATTGCTTAAATAGAAAGGAATACAGTATATAGCCCTTCAGCTTGATTTGTATGTTTAAGCATAAACACCCCAAAAGCTCTATACAATATTTATCTATTATTTATAAGCAGGTTAACTATTACCTAGTTTCCCAGCAATAAAACCAGTTGTCCAGGCCGCTTGAAAATTAAAGCCACCAGTAATTCCATCTATATCTAGCAATTCGCCTGAGAAGTACATGCCGGGACAAATCTTACTTTCCATAGTTTTGATGTTTACGTCACTAAGTGAAACCCCACCGCAAGTAACGAATTCTTCTTTAAACGTTGTTTTACCTGATACTTCGTATTCATCAATATAGAGTAATTGAACCATTTTATTTCTGGCTTTTTTTCCTAATTCGTTCCAACGCAGTTCTTCATTGATATCATATTTAGATAAAAGAAAAATCCAAAGTCTATTTGGTAAATCAAATGGGTTAGTATTTTTTATCATTTTTCCACCAAGATCGGAAATAGCTGTTTGGATTAGAACTCTTACGGCCTCTTCGTTTTTCTGATTTAGCCAATTTACTAATATTTTAAATTGATAATTCTTTTCTTTAAGCACTCTAGCCCCCCAAGCAGAAAGTTTTAAAATAGCAGGACCACTCATTCCCCAATGAGTAATCAATAGAGGACCATCATCTTCTAATTTTGTGCCTGGTATTTTTACGGACACAGGATTTACAACGATTCCCATTAATTCTGTGATAGGATTTTTTGGTATATTGAATGTGAAAAGAGAAGGAACAGGTGGTTCAATTTTGTGACCTAAATCTTGCAGCCATTGTAGACCACTCATTTTCGGTTGACCTCCGCTAGCAAGAATTATTTTATTGAAAACGATAGGTTTTTGACCTCGGATAGCTAGTTCGTAACCTTGTTCTTTGGCTATTATGTCTTCAATATGGGTATGAATCTTTATAGTAATTCCGAATTTATTAACCTCGTTTATCAGACAGTCAATAATTACTTGCGAGTCTTGCGCTTCTGGGAATATACATTTATCTTTTTGAGTAACTAATTTCACTCCCCGAGATTCAAACCATTCTTTGGTATGGGTCGTCATGAATTGGCTAAAGGCTTTTTTAAGTTGCTTTTCTCCTCTAGGATAGTTTTTAGAAAGCTCGGAAATAGAATAAGTCGCATTAGTGACGTTGCACCTCCCGCCACCTGATATTTTTACTTTAGACAGTATTTTAGAGCTTTTTTCAAGGATAATAACATCTGCATATGGATGATGTTGTTTGCATGATATGGCAGCAAAAAAACCCGCAGCACCTCCACCAATAATTCCAACTTTCAATTGTTTTTCATTCATTCGTTACAAAATTAGGTCATTGAAAGCATAGCGAAACAATTTCATAAACTAATTCAACTTACAGTAAACTTTAATTGCTTTTTTCCCTTTTACAATAGAGAATATTCTTTTCGGTTTGAAACTGGCGATATGACCCATCATTAAATGAATAGAACTGCTTCAAATCTCGCAACTCGATTTTGGCTATGGGATTGCAATTACTTTATAACTTTGCAATGATGAAATTTGAACAATACCATATCGTTGATGAAATAAAAGACAATATCTCAAAACTTGGATATACAAGACCCACAGATATTCAATTTAAGACTATTCCATCAATATTGAAAGGTGAGGACGTTCTGGCAATTGCGCAAACAGGAACAGGAAAAACAGCAGCTTTTGCGATTCCTATTTTACATCAATTGCACATTAAGAAGATTCTAGGTCGACCTGATGGTGTAAAGTGCCTAATTATGGCTCCTACCCATGAGTTAGCTTTGCAGATTGACCAAGTGATACGAACGCTTGCAAAACACACAAGGGTAACGGCTTTTTGTGTTCATGGAGGTGTCGATCAGGAACCTCAGATTACACAATTAAATAAGGGCGTTGATATCCTCGTTGCGACTCCAGGAAGAATGTTTGATTTGGTAAGTCAGGGCGTATTGAATTTAAAACGTGTAGAGATTTTAGTGCTAGATGAAGCAGATCATATGCTTGACTTGGGTTTTATTAAGGATATTAGAGACCTAATGTATCATCTACCTCGGCAACGTCAGACATTATTTTTCTCAGCAACGATTAACGATAAGATTAAAAAGGTAGCTTATTCATTAGTTAAAGATGCAATCAGAATACAGTTGTCTCCTAAAGACCCTGTTGCTAAAAAGATTGACCACGCAGTTGCTTTTGTTGAGATGATTGACAAACGTTTCTTCTTAGAAAATATAATAAAGAATAACGAGCATAAAAAGATACTAGTTTTTGTAAGAACTAAAGTCAGAGCAGAAAGAGTCAAAACAGCTATGGACCGTGTTAATATTGTAACCAATACTATACATGGTGATAAAGCGCAGGAAGAGCGAAAGCAAACTATGCATGATTTCATAGCGGGAACACTAAAGGTGCTGATTGCGACAGATGTAAGTGCAAGGGGTATCGATATTCCGGATGTTGAGTACGTTGTAAATTATGATTTGCCAGATAGTTCTGCATATTATGTGCATCGCGTAGGAAGAACGGGCAGGGGTGATCAGCGCGGTGAGGCAATTTCATTATGTAGTAGCGAGGAAAAAGAAATGTTAGCCGAAATTGAAAGAAATCTTGGTAAATCGATTGCCACAATCGATATAACCAAGAAAGAATACAAAGGAGTGACAGATGCTACAGACGAAAAGATGGATGATTGGAAATCTCTTATGAAAGATATAGCAGCAGAAGATGAAATGTACAAAAATCGCAAAAAGAAAAATCGCAAAAAATAGTATTGAGGTATGCCTGTTTTAGAATTAGATAGTCAGCCTAATAATCCACTACATGGAGTTAAACTTAAAGAGATACTGCAATATCTTGAAAAAAAATATGGCTGGGAAGAGTTGGGTGAGTTAATTAATATACGCTGTTTTCAGTTAGATCCATCAATCGGCTCTAGCTTAAAATTTTTAAGAAGAACCCCTTGGGCAAGAAACAAGGTTGAACAGCTTTATTTAACGTCTAAAAGGACACAACCAGGTATATTGTCTAACTGGAAGAGAAAAGGCGAGGAGGGAGCTTAAATTAGTTTTCCTCATTTTTACTGCTCCTGGCCCAAGTTTGATTACTTCGTTTACGTTAATTAGTAAAGTTGAATTGTGCTCAGTGAATATTACTTTGTGCCCATTTTCGACAATTTTTCGATAACTTTAATACGGTCATTAGATTTCTTTAATAGCTGATCAGTGTCGGATGCATTTGCCGTATAAATAAGGCAGAACAATACTATGCCTACAAGAATAATTATTGATAATACAAATTTCCATGTTGATGAGTTTGTTGTTTGGTAGTTCAAGTGGTTATTAAATTTTTCTTTTTGCATGTAATACCTGTTTTTCACAACGCTTAATTTTATTTGTTTTTCGCTAGTAACGCTAAAAAAAATGACTGTAGGTCAAAATTGTGCAGATTTAGGTTTTAAAAGATTATTTGGATAAGTGTTTTTACCTATTAAAATAGTCTTAGAAGATGTAATACCTTTGCATCGTATCAATAAAAGTATATATGTCATTCGCATTATTAGGCTTGGACTTATCGTTGCTAAAAGTTATCGATTCTCTCGATTATAAGAAGCCATATCCAATTCAGCAAAAAGCTATTCCGGCAATTCTAGAGAAAAATGATATACTTGGAATTGCTAAGACGGGTTCCGGTAAGACAGCATGTTATGTTTTGCCAATTCTGCAGGGCTTGCAAAGCATGGTTAAGGAGAAGAATAGAAATGTGAGCGCATTGATTATTGTACCCACTAGAGAGCTAGCGGCTCAGGTAGAAGAAGTATTTAGGCAGTTTAGCGCATATCTTCCTAATCCGATTAAAACAATGGCTGTATACGGAGGTGTGTCAATCAATCCTCAAATGAAAGCTTTATATGGCGTTAATGTTTTAATTGCAACTCCAGGTCGTTTAATAGAATTGGCAGATTCTAAAGCGGTTCATTTATCATTAGTGTCTACATTAGTAATTGATGAAGCAGATAAAATGCTGAACTTGGGTTTTAAAGACGAAATGGATAAAATATTTTCGTTGCTGCCAAGTGTTCGCCAAAATCTATTATTTTCTGCTACATTAAATAAAGGGGTTGATAAAATTAATAGAGTATTGCTGACCAATCCGGTGGTAATAAAAATTGAAGAAGAAGAAGATAATATCGATCAAATTAAGCAAGTTGCCTATTCCGTTTCGGAAGAAGTTAAAGGGCCATTACTGCGATACCTGTTAACTAAACTCAAAGATTATCAAGTTTTAGTGTTTACTTCCTCTACTAGAAAGGCAGACAATGTAGGGCATAAGCTTAGAAAGAATGGGATACCTTGTGAAGCAATTCATAGTAAGAAAAGCCAAGGTGCTAGAACTGCGGCTTTAAGGGAGTTTAAAGCTGGAAGATTAAAAGTTTTGATAGCGACAGATCTGCTGTCCCGTGGTATTGATATCGATACGCTCCCATTTGTTATTAATTACGAATTGCCTCGCTCTCCAAAAGATTACATTCATAGGATTGGTAGAACAGGTAGGGCCGAAGCAATTGGCGAAGCCATCTCGTTTATTACAAATGCAGATAGGCATCATTTCAAAACAATTCAGAAAAAAATGGGTAAATGGGTAACGATGATTAATAGCGATAGTTTGAGTTTGCCATAACATAATCAGCTAACTATACTCAGAAAGCTCCAACCATCTATCTGATTTGTCCTCTAGGATGGTTAGAACTTGACTTAATTTTGTTGATGTTTCCATTATAAACTTAGAGTCTTGGTTGTCACCACCAAGATCGGTTTCAAGTTTTAATTTTTCCTTCTCTAAAAGGGCTATGTCAAGCTCTAAGGCTTCTATCTCAAGTTTTTCTTTGTAAGTAAGCGTGGTTTTCACATTCTTACTAAAATCAACTTCTTTTTCGCGAGATTCACTGGCTTTTATGGCCTTGCCCTTTTTAAACGGCTTAGTATTTTGTTCTTGTTTTTGGTTTTCTCTCCAAATGGAGTAGTTACCTAATATATCTCTCACTTTTCCCTGTCCTTCAAAAACAAAGAGGTGGTCCACAATTTTATCCATAAAATACCTATCGTGGGTAACAACAATAAGGCAACCTTTATAGTTTTCAAGGTATTCTTCTAAGACATTCATGGCAAAGACATCCAAATCATTCGTTGGCTCATCGAGAATCAAGAAGTTTGGGTTTTTTATCAAAACAGTAAGAAGATATAGCCTTCTTTTTTCACCACCACTTAATTTACTTACGACTTGATAATGCATTGAAGTAGGGAAGAGGAAGCGCTCCAAAAATTGACCAGCGCTTATTTTTTTTCCTCCAGCAATAGGAATAACCTCTGCTATGTCTTTAACCACTTCAATAACTCTTTGGTCTTCTTTTAGTTTTATACCATCTTGTCGGTAGTATCCAAATGTTACTGTTTCACCTATTATCACTTTTCCATGATCTGGTTCAAGTTGATTGGTAATCATGTTCAAAAAGCTTGATTTTCCAGTTCCATTGCTTCCAACAATACCCAATTTTTCCATTCGCTGGAAGTTGTAATTGAATTTGTTTAAAATGGTTAAATCACCAAAAGATTTCCTTACGTTATGAAATTCAACAGTTTTAGAACCTAATCGATCCATTTTAACATCAAGTAATAATTCATCTTTTCCTAACTTTTTTGATGCCTTATCTTTTAAGTCATAAAACGCATCTTTTCTAGCCTTAGACTTAGTTCCTCTAGCTTTCGGCATCCTGCGCATCCACTCGAGTTCTTTTCGCATTAAATTTTTTGCCTTTGTAATATTAGTTTGCTCGAGTTCTTCTCGTTCTGCCTTTTTCTCTATATAATAGCTGTAATTACCAGTATACTTATAAATTTTACCTTGATCTAACTCAATAATATTATTGCAAATGGTTTCTAAAAAATATCGATCGTGAGTAACCATGATAACTGTTGAAGCATTTTTCGAAAGATAATTCTCTAACCACTCAATCATATCTAAATCGAGGTGGTTAGTCGGTTCATCCAAAATCATAAAATCTGGATTGTTAACTAATACTCTAGCTAGAGAAAGTCGTTTTAGTTGTCCGCCAGAAAGGTTGCTAATTTTTTGTTTTGGCAGATTAACCTTTAATTCACTTAGAATCTGCTCTAGTCTTAATTCTATATCCCAGGCATTATATTGATTCATTGATTCGAAAGCATTCTCCATTGCTTTACCTTCTATATTCTTTTCTATACAGTTGTTGTAATCCTTTACAGCTTTAAATATTGGATTATCACCATCAAAAATAACTTCTTCGATAGTTTTACTTTCTTGAAAATCTTCATTTTGTGAGAGGAAACCGATTGTAATGCCGTTTCTGAAAATTACCGCTCCGGAATCTGAATCTTCTTCATTTGCAATTATTTTGAGAAGGGTTGATTTGCCTGTCCCGTTTTTAGCAATTAAACCAACTTTATCACCTTTATTAAGTCCAAAAGAAATGTTTTTGAATAATTGTTTAATCCCGAAGGTTTTGGATAGGTTCTCTACTGATAGATAATTCATAGGAATCGCGAAGATATACTTTCAATACCTTTAAATTAGAAATGATTATGCTTTATAGAAATTGATTTCGCCTTATATATTTGTTTATTTCAAATAAAAGGTAACTTGTCAGAACTAAAAAAAGTTAAATTTCTAAGAAAAATACATTTAAAAGCAACTATTGAATTTTTGAATCAAAATCTATGGAATAAAAAAGCCCTTAGTAAATTTACTAAGGGCTTTTCTAATATAAAACTAAGCAATTTATCTTACTACAATCTTGTTAACAGTGGCACCAATCTCCATGAAATATGTACCAGAAGTTAAATTATCTACATTTATAGAGCTATTTTCCAATGTTCCTGTCAAAACGATTTGACCAGTAATATCATAAATTTTAAAACTACTTCCTTGATCAACTCCTAAAACGTTGATATCTCCGTTCGAAGGGATAGGAAACAATGAAAATTCATTTGGAGAAAGATCTTTTAAACTTGTTGGCACTGTTGCCAGTAATACACCATCTATTACATGTACAACTCCATTATCCGCAATAATATCTGCCATGGTAACATTAGCAGCATCTATTGTTACTGATGGTGATATTGAAACATTAACTGAATTTCCGCTCAGTGTTGTATAATCACCATCAGTTAAATCGGTAGATAAAACAGCTGACCCTACAACGTGATGTAACAAAATATCACTCAAATTCGCATCCGCCAATAAATCGGCAGCTGTTATTCCTGCGCTGGCAAGAAATGCATTAAATGCTGCATCCGTTGGGGCAAACACCGTATAATCTGCAGACGTGTCTTGCAGAGTGGATACTAAATTTGCCGCTTGTAATGCAGCCAACAACACCGTATGATCAGGACTCTGAGATACTACTTCGGTTACATCATCATAAGTAGGTAATAAAATATTGTCCAATACGTGCACGATACCATTATCCGCAAAGATATCCGCAGTAATTACATTGGCATCATCAATCATTGGAGACATAGTAACATCTACCGTTACGTCTAATCCATTTAATGTTGTTACCTCTCCATTGGTCAAATCACCTGAAGCCACTGATGACCCCAATACATGGTGCAATAAGATATCAGA
>CAJQPE010000049.1 GCA_905480125.1 uncultured Flavobacteriales bacterium
TAAAACAAGCCTAACCCATTACTAGTTGGTGTGTTAGCATCTCCAATGGCAATTATACATCCAAAATCGCTGGTGCTTGTTGATTTCACGCTAAAACTTAATTCTGAGGGTGTTGCAGAAGGGAACGTATGCATCAAACCATCTAAAAGATTATTATTTCCGCCCGAAATTTCTAGACTATAGCTCCCTGCTACAGACTGCGAATTTGTAACTTGTTTAGTATAACTTCCGCCTTGATCGACCCAAGAAGTGATATTTGCCGATTCAAATCCATCATAGAAATCATTATTAGACGATGTGCCATTAACAATCTCGAAATCCAATGCACTTGCACCAATATTGTATACCGTCATTGGCACCGCAGCAGAATCTCCACATGCATCCAAGTTTACTGTAAATCCCGTGGGGTTAACAATAACAGATGGCGAACCTACCCCCACTCCGTTAACACAAATCTGACTGCCTCCAGCATTATCTGACAGGGTAATAGTGTCCTGATATGACTGTATGGCACCTGCAGTGAAAAGAATGTTTACTAATAAACTGTCATGTGGTGGAACAACAAAATTTATACTATCAAGCTCAAATAGTCCCGAAATACTGTTGGCACTAGATACTCGTAAAGTGTCACATCCTGAATTATAGATTATTATCGGCTCAAAAGATGTTTCGCCGATAAATGTTGTGTCAACACTTGTGCAGTTTTGAGAGAATGACACATCGGGATATCCAACAATGTTTAGGTTGACTGGTATAATTACTATTGGGTTAGCTGTGTCATTGGTTTCAAAGCTTAGGTCCACAGTATAATCTCCTGACGAAAACCCATTGGAATTTATTATCGCCATATACACAGCCGAATCTCCTGTCACGACATCTGCTGTATCTTCATCTAAAGTCAGCCAAGATGAAAAGGATAATTCTCCAACCGATATATCATCAAAATAAGAAGCTGTGCCACTTGACCATCCCGATAAATAAACACGATCAATGCTGGTAAGACCAGTATTCGCAAATAAAACTGATGATTGAACTAATGCCCCGTCAACATAGAAATCAAAAGTTGAATTTACATAGTCAATATTTCTGTATTCTATAACGAACCATTGGTTTGGTGAAAATGAATGTGAAGGGCTTGAGCCACCTAGAAAATTAATACTACCACTAAAATCGATATAAAAAGTGCCAATTCCTGAGTTACTATTGGTATTAACATCTCCAAAGGTGACCATACATCCAAAACCATTTGTGCTTGGTGACATGACCTTAAAACTTATTTCAGAAGGGCTGGAAGAAGAAAAGTTATGCATCAAGCCATTATAAAAACTAAATCCTCCACCCTGCATTTCTAAACTATATGCTCCTGAAGCACTTGCACTGGAAACCACTTGTTTTGTATAAGCGCCACCTTGATCTAACCAAGCCCCCAGATTACCGGCTTCAAAACCATCGAAAAAAGCTCCACCTGATTGTGAAACTAGTAAATCATGTATCACAGATAAATTCCCAATGCCACTATTATAAAATGTAATCGGAACAGCTAAAGAATCACCGCACATCAGAGTGTCAATAAGAGTGTTCGGGGAATAACTAAGTATTGGGGGCGCTGAAACTGTTAAGGACAAAGAAGTGGTATCAGATGAATTACAGTTGGTCGCAATCAATGTGACCATAAAACTGCCCGAAGATGAATATGCATGGACTGGATTTTCATCAGCGGAAAAATTTCCGTCACCAAAATCCCATTGCCATTGATTGGGAGCGTTAGATGTTAGATCCGTGAAATTAAGAGCTGTATTAAAAGCTGGAGTTGTATCTGTTACAGAAAATTCTGCAATTGGATTTGCTCCACCTGATGCAGATGACCAGGTCGCTTCAAATCCAGGTTGAGATATGCTGCCATCACTTGAAAACACAATAAACATTTGCCCAGAATTTGCGACCACAGATGCCGGAAGTGAACTACCCGTAGCTTGCAATAAAAGTGAATCCGCTTGACTCGCGCCATCATAAACATTTAAAAAGTCCCAGGCATTTTCAAGATCAAATGAAGTAAATGATAATGAAATTGGTGTTGCACAACCCGGGTCAATTAAAAACGTACAATTTTCATTATTACTATAATTGCTCGATGGGCCTCCAGAATCAAAAAGAGTTCCAGTAAGCGCCGAAGAGGAAACCGATGCTGAACATAGATTCACAGAATTAACTACATTAATAAAGTTGTACTTTGTAACGGAGTCAACCCCAAATGAATTAGTAACTACTAATTTAACCTCATAACTACCTATTGAATTATAAGTAATATTTGATGGGTTTTGGGCGGTAGATCCTGACTGATTAGCACCGGCAAATTCCCAATCCCATGATGTCGGTACTCCGGCACTCGCATCAAGAAAATTGATCCCACTGCCAACATTTATTGTAGTTACATTAGAAATAAAATCGGCAACTGGAGGATTAGAATTTGGAACAATAGAAACGGTGAAATCTTCATATTGGCCGAGTGAAGATGGAGAACATGCATCAGCAGTCAAGGTCGTGAAAGATGATGCAACCCTCATTCTCAATGGAGTGTTTAATGTTGTGCCGCCAGGAATTGTAATAGTTGCCAAATGTATGTTGTTTCTATTTGTCGCGGCATATTCCTGTTCTGTGGCACTAAAATTACCATCGTTATTGTAGTCAATCCACATATAAGCATACTCATTACCTGTTGATATACTTAGTGGGTAAACTCCTCCCGCATCGACAGTGGTCTGCACAGAACAAGTATTATCCATATAATCCTCTCCATTACTATAACCACTGTTGTTGTTTATTCCATTAAAAGTAACGTTTGTTATACCATAATTAGAAGAAAGGTTACTGGTTGATGGCGCACATGCTGCTACGATTGGTCCTCCTCCGTTAACTACCGTAATATAATTGGTATATGTTAGTGTGTCGTTTCCAACTGAACAGCCAATTGCTGATACAACTTGAGATACAGTATAGGTTCCTGCTGTTGTATATGTATGTGCAACGTTCGCTAAGTTGCTAGTTGTCCCGTCACCGAAATGCCATTCATAATTTACCGCGTTCGTGCTTTGATCAATAAAAGTAACAGTGGCTGGCAAATTACATGCGTACGTTATATCAGAAGTAAATCCTGCTACTGCTGGTGCTGATGAATATTCTGCTCCTAGTCCAACCGCATACCATGCATTGGTTACAGACTCAACTTCTGCTGTGCATGGGCCAAATAAATCCTCCGCCGCCTGAATAGAATAATTTCGCGCATCTGAATATTGCGAACTTGAAGTATGATAAAATGTTAAAGCGCGATAGGTAATTGCCAGTGCGTCATCCATTCCGATTCCAGCTACAGTATAGCTATCTCCATTATCATTTGTTCCAGATCCCCCCATTGAAAGCAGGTAAAACCAATAATTTTGGACTCCATTATTGGTGTGAACGCCTCCATTATCAGCACCACCTGAGGCCCAATTTATTCCAAGATAAGTATCGGGCTGTCCATAAGTGTTAGGACTTGATAAACTATGATCTGCTCCTCCTGATAGATGCGCATCTTCTTTAATCGTCCAATTTGCTGAGCTAGGCTTAGCGTAAAACTCAACTGCAGTGGCAAATATATCAGCAAAAGATTCACTCAAAGCGCCTGATTCGTATGAAAAATTTAGATTTGCTGTGGTCTCTATAATGCCATGCGTAAATTCATGGGCAATTATATCAACCGTCGCAAGAGGGCCATAAGTAGCTCCGTCTCCATCGCCTAAAGAAACAGTCGACCCATCCCAAAAAGCGTTTCCATAATTAACACCATAATGAACATTAGTTATAAGTTTTGCACCTGCATCGTCAAAACTATTTCTGCCGTGATTTACGTCAAAATAATCATAAAACATTTCCGCAGCCCAATGGGCATCTGTTGCCACTTCATCCTGGTTACCATTAACATTATTCCAGCTATTATCTTGGTCAATAAAATCAACACTTCCAAAAAATCCCTGTTGCATGTTAAAGGTTTCAATTCCTCCACCTCGAGCTGTTTCTCGCAAACGGAAAGTGTCGGCAGCAATACTATCTGTTACTATTTGTTGGACCCCACTGTATTTTGTGGTTGCGGTTCCAATTGCATCTGACGTATGAATTTTATCTTTTATTAAAATAACCTCACCTGATGCAGCGCTAACATATACGTCTTTTCGAATTAAAGGCAGCACAAAATAAACATCAACTTTAAATGCTTCAATTGCTTCATTTCCTAATTTTACAATAACTCTCTCAGCGATTGGCTCGTATCCAGGATCCACTTGTTTCCGCAGAATTTCACCCTTAACATGTTTTTCTGCTGCAGAAATTGCTTCACCTTCGGCTATTTTTCCAGATTGTACTCTACCAAATTCAACAACATTGCCACTTATACTGCTAATTTCTTTTCCTTTCACATGTACTTTGAGTATTCCATCCTCCACGCATATGCCATTATAGTATTCTAGATATGTGTAATGAGTATATCCCAAATCATCCTCTTGGGTGTCTTTTATTATAAACTCAACAGATGGCGGTAAATTATATTGGTTTACGCAATGTGCTGAAAATCGACTTACATCAAATCTATTATTGATTTCTTGTTTATTTTCTAATGAATGGGCATTGATGGTTGAAAAGAAAAGTGAAAAGAAAAGGAAATACAGAAACGAATGATGGGGTAATCTCATAATATTAGTTGAATTGAGCTAAATATACAACGAAGCAAAAATCTAATGGTTGCTGCATATTAATTAAAATTTGGCCAGTTTGAGCCCATCCAAATTTCAAGAATTGAAAAGTACAATATTTTAACCGAAATTGGAGTATTGCCCATTAAATCTATGTACGAATTAACTCAACCAGAAGTGCCAAGTTCGCCTACAAATCTTTTTATGTCTACTTCTGGATCTAAGATTCTATCATTCATAGCGAAATTTAAGATCTCTTCTGAAAAATATGGAGCTAGCATGGCTCCTTTTGTTCCTAGACCATTGAAAATATAAGCATTGTCTAGTTTAGGGTGCCTTCCCAAAAACGGCCGTCTATCTTTCACTGTAGGTCGAATTCCCGCTTCATGCTTAAAAAGAACTGAATCTCCCGATAAAGTTTCTTTGGCCTTTTCTTGCAACTCTTTCCTCCTTTCTTTTTTTGTCTCGTATGATAAATCGTCCCATTCATAGGTTGAACCCATTTTTATTGTTCCATCACGTTTGGGTAAAAAGAACTTACCGTTATTAAGCACTTCATTCGCACGATAATTATCATTTCTCAAGGTTAAAATGTCACCTTTCGAAAGATTAAAAGGCAGCCAACTAAACAGGGGGTTATTCATCCCTAAAGCCCCCTCACAAAAGACAATTTTTTTTCCAACAACGGAAGTGCTTTTAAACTTAATTTTAACCTTGTTATTCTCATACTCAATCATACTGTAATCGAGGTTGTTCTCAATTATTTTTCCGGCTTTTTTCAAACGATTTTTCCATGCAGCCAGCATGGCCGGAACATCAATAGCGCAAGCTTTAACAACCCCCAAATTACTAGGTTCATTTAATGGTAATTCAAACTCATTTCCACTATATATTTCTCCTAAATAATCTTTTAAACTTCTAAGTCTTTTGCTGTGCCACCTATTTATTTCTTCAGCCGTATTTAAAACTCTCAAAATGGATTTTCGATCATAAAATGAAATACCAATGACAGTTTCAAATTCACGATAAAAAGTATGTAAATAAGACATGAGTTCATCAGCCATCCAGCTCTTGGTAAGTCGCTTGAATACAATAGGATTTATGAGTCCCGCAGCAACCATTGAAGAACTTCTAGCATGCGAATTATCAATTACCATAAAGTCAATCTTATTTCGACTGAATTGATAACTTAAACATGTACCCGCAATTCCTTGCCCTACAACAATGACATCTGTATTCATTTGTATATAAGCCATTTAAAATTATCTCTATCTAATACACAAAATCGGAGAAATATTAATTGCCAAAATTGATCAAGTTTTATTCTATTTGGCAACTAGCAACCTTTCGGTTTCCGTTTCGTCTTATTGTTAATTCAAATTAACTAAAGGTTGTCTGCTACAAATTTAACATCTTTTTAATTTTTGTATATTTGTAGTAATACATTCTAGTACTGATTTTATCCCTATGAATAATATTTACAAAGCTTTTTCACTTCTCTTTTTAATCATTTCATTTGTTTATAGCTCAAAAGCGACTCACGTTGCTGGTGCTGATATTACCTACGAATGTCTTGGAAACGACCAATATGTAGTTACTCTAAATGTTTTTAGAGATTGCTCAGGCTCAACATTAGGAACGACTAATACCTTAGATTTTATAAGTACTTGCGGTGGTTCGTTTACTGCAACGCTTGATCAAGTTTCGGTTAATGAGGTCTCTCAATTATGTCCATCGGCTCTTCCTCAAAGTGATTGTGGCTCTGCGGGATTTCCAGGCATGGAGCAATACGTTTACCAAGATACTGTTACTATTGCGCCTGCTTGCGATACATGGACTATTAGTTGGGATTTGTGCTGCAGAAATGACGACATTTCTAACCTAGCCAATCCAGGTGGTGAAGAAATGTACGTGGAATCTACGTTAAATAGCTTAACGGCTCCTTGTAATAGTTCTCCTTATTTTACTGCTCAACCTATTCCTTATGTCTGTGTTAACCAGCAAGTAACTTATAACTTTGGTGTTGTAGAAAACGATGGCGATAGTTTGTCATTCAGTATTGTCAGTGCGCTGAACAATGTTCCCTCCAATATTCCTTATAATTTTCCCTATACTGGTGCAAGTCCCACTCCGTATGTTGTTCCTGCAGATTCCTTAACCTTGAACCCAGCAACGGGATTGTTAACATTTACACCAACTTCATTAGGGATTTATGTTGTTGTTATTCAGGTTGATGAGTATGATAATTCAGATCCCCTGAACCCGGTATTAATTGGATCAGTAATGCGTGATATTCAAGTTGTTGTTGAAAATTGCACGAACAACGTCCCAGATCCAACTACAGGAGCTATATCAAATCTTACTGGTCTTGCTACGCAGCTTAATAATAATACGATAGAATTGTGTGATGGAAGCTCTTTCTCATTCGACATTTCGATTGCTGATGTAGATGGTCTGGATTCGATTAGTTTAGCATCTAATATTTCACAAGTATTCCCTGGTGCTACATTTACTCCCAATGGTGGTAATCCTGCAACCGCAACCATTGAGTGGACCGCAATTGGAGGAAATAGTTTTTTCAATTCATTTGTTGTTTACGCTAATGATAACGCATGCCCTGTTCCTGGTATACAGACTTACGTTTACACCGTCATCATTAATCAAAGTACGGTTGCCAGTGAAGATGTAATTGTTATCTGTGGCCAGCAATCTGCTGACATTTCAGTACTCGGTGGTGATAATTTTGTTTGGACGGATATGGCAGGTGGAGATCCGATAAATATTGGAGTTAATTTTGAATGTGACACTTGTGATGTTACATGGGCCCTCCCAGATTCCACAACATCTTATATTGTTACAAGTGACCTTGCCACTATCGGATGTTCGAATATCGATACTGTTGTTGTATCTGTTGTGCAAGACTTTGGTTATACGATGGCGCAACCAGATACATTTGTTTGTCTTTTTGGAGATTGCAAATTTATTGTGTCACCTGATACGGCTGGAAACTTCTTATACGATTGGACTCCGGCAGCATTCTTCGTCGACGGTAATTTAACCGATAGTGTTGCTGAAGGAAATGTCTTGTTGCCAGATACTTCTGATGTAATATTTACGGTAACCAGCGATTGGGGATGTGTTAAAACTGATACTTTTATGATTGTTGCTTCGCTAAATGTACAACCTATTATCTCAATATTAGGAGACACCACAATTTGTATTGGAGACAGTACCCAACTAGTTGCTGTGAATGCTGTTTCGTACGAGTGTGATTATACTTTAGAAATGTTTGACTCCTTTGGGGATGGTTGGAATGGAGCAGCTTTAGACGTCTTCACCAATGGTGTTTTAGATACCTCGCTCACTTTTATTACAGGGGTTGCCGAAACTGCAATTTTTCCTGTATCTTCAGGTGATACAATTGAGATTGTATTTACTTCAGGTGGTTTTCCAAGTGAAGAGTCATATATTCTATACGATGGTGAAGGAAATATAATCCTCCAAGATGGGCCATCTCCTACCAATGGTTCTGTATATACTGGCTTAGTAAATTGCGGGTTAAATGGAGGTGCTATTACCTACTCATGGACCCCCGCTGGAACTTGGTTGTCACAAGACGGCCTTATCAACCCCTATGCAATTCCTTCATTTGATACCACTTATACAGTGGTTGCATTAGATACAATAGGCGGTTGTTCTGATACGGCAAGCATCGACGTCTATTTAGTCCCCACTTTCGGAAATGTATTAACACAAACCGATAACGCAATCTGTTTGCTAGATTCAGTTACGTTTAATGTTACACCAGATGTTGCAGATACATATACTTATGAGTGGTCTCCCGCTTCTCTGTTTCCAAATAATACTATTGCCAACCCAACAGGAGGGTTTACAAATTCGGGAAATAATTCTCCACAAGTAAGCATTACCAATTCTTTTGGGTGTTCAAAAATTGAAAATTTTGTAGTAACTGTTTCTAATAACGTTGCTCCGCTATTAGAAGTAAGTGGCGACAGCACAATATGTGCTGGTGATAGCTCACAAATCTTTGCAAATGTTGTAAATACTGGCGTGGGTATTATTGATGATTTTGAAGGGGGTATTGGTGCTGGTTGGCAGACAATCAACAACGGGATCTCGTCTCCTGCATGTGGTTCAAATAACGGCACTGATGGATTATTCTTTGATGGCCCCGTGCCTCGAGAAGCCATCACAAATGCAATAAATGTGCAAAGTGGAGGTACTATTGATTTTTGCATGTTTGTTGGAAACGATGTTCTAGGCTCTTTTACCTGCGAAAACGCTGATTTAGGAGAAGACATCGAATTATCCTATTCTGTTGATGGAGGTGCTAATTGGGTCAATATTCAAATATTCCTACAGTCAGAATGGGATGCAACGGGATCAAGCCCCAATGCTTGGCAATGTTATTCTATTCCAATTCCTGCAGCAGCACAAACTAATGCCACCATTTTTATGTGGAATCAGCCTTCTCCGTCAGCTTGCACCGGTTGTGATAGTTGGTCGATCGATGATGTTGCTATTACTCCAATTGGTGGTAATTACCAATATGCTTGGACACCAACGGCAACTATTAATGATAGTACGTTGGCAAATCCTTGGGTAACTCCAACGCAATTATCTACAACTTACTTTGTGCTAGCATATGATACGATTGGGGGTTGTTCTGATGTTGATAGCGTAACCGTTTCTATGGTGAATTCTTTTAATGTCGCAACCTTCCTTTCTGATACGGCAATATGTCTTTATGAAGAATTTGAAATGAGTGTAACTCCTCCTGCCGATACTACATATACCTACACTTGGTCGCCTTCCGCCTATTTAAGTAGTGTCACTGATTCTGCTGTTATAGCTGATACTGTAGCTACTTCTGGCTGGTTAGAATATATAGTTGAAACGGCTAACCCATTTGGTTGCCAAAGAACAGATACATTTAGAGTCCAAGTTTCTGAAGGCGCGCAGCCAATTCTAACGATTGCTGGTGATTCAACGATGTGCCAAGCAGACACTACAACATTATTTACTGTGTTTAATGCGAGTACTCCTATTACCTGTCAGTATTGCTTTAACATGTATGATGACTTCGGTGATGGATGGAACGATTCTTATGCTCAGCTTTGGCTGGATGGGGTATTATTACAAGACTCTTTATTCGCCCAAAATCCATGGGGTAATGGGGACTCTGCTGTAGATATTTGCTTTGATATTGCGGAGGGATCCAACATCGAAGTAGTGTTCGTTCCAGTGGGGCCTTTTGATACCGAAATTAGCTACTATTTTGGACAAGACTTATTAGGTTCAGTTGGTAGTGATACGTTATTCTCTGACGGGCTCAACGGAACAGCTCCAGCTGGTGGATCGGTATATACTACAATTGCGAGCTGCGGAAGTGATGCGTTTCCTAGTTTAGCTTTTGATTGGAGTCCAACAACCTCTTTATTAAATCCTGATTCAAATATTACAAATGCATACCCGTCTGGAGACCAATCTTATACTTTAATTGGTTTAGATACAATTGGAGGATGCGGTGATACTGCATATTATAATGTTTACGTTGTTCCAAGTTTTGAGCCATCAGTAACTGCATCTGATTCAGTAATTTGCCTTTTAGAAAATGTTGTATTTGATATTAACGTTACCCCTACTCCAACTACTACTTATACTTACGATTGGGAATTTTCTTCTTATTTAGCGAGCAATTCTGGTTCGACTAATACGGCAAGTAATATAGATGTGCCTGGAGATTTAACTTTTAACTATACGGTTTCAAGCCCTGAAGATTGTAATAAAATAGGGACAGCTTCTGTGTTTGTATCTACAGGAATTCAACCCGAAATTTCAGCTGTTGATGACACTATTTGTGAAGGAAATACCATTTCATTAAACCCAACACTAGTTGGTTTAAGTCTTACTGCTGATAGCTGTGAGCTTACTTTAGAAATGTTTGATTCATTTGGTGATGGTTGGGGCGGTGCTAGTTTCGATATCATTATTAATGGTGCAATTACTGATAGCCATACATTATTAAATGGATTAGATTCTACTTTAACATTTAGTGTTGGAGTTACAGACGAGATTTGTGTTAATTATAGTGATGGGGCGTTTCCTGATGAGGTAACCTATGTACTTTCTTTGGGCTCACAAATTTTATTGTCAGATGGCTTTAATGTCGATGGATTAGCTCCCGATCAAGGTCAGGTATGGTGTGCCGTTCAAGTATGTGGTCTAAATGATGCTACTTACGCATATGATTGGAGTCCATCTTCTTCTTTAACAAGCGATAATACTAAATTTACCGTTGCATCGCCCGAAAGCAGCACAACCTATCAAATTATTGTAACTGATACTATTGGTTACTGTGCAGATACTGCTGAGATTGACATAACAGTAATTGAAATACCTCAACCATCCGTTAGCTCTCCGGGTAGCTTTTGTGAAAACCAGCCTCCAATTAACTTACAGACTTTAGTTGACATACAAGGAGGAACATGGTCAGGTTCCGGGATTGTCGATCCAGTTTTAGGTACATTTAATCCAAACGATGGCATTATTGGGTTAAATACAATTAATTATACTGTTACTATATTAGGCTGCACAGGTGACACAACTTTTAATATTCCTATTAATATTATACCAGATGCACCAAGTGCTTTAACTAATAGCCCTTATTGTCAGGCCACTTTAATAAGTAACGTAATTGGAAATGGATCTGGAGGATTATTAACATGGTATGAGTACAATCAAATAACCTCGATTGATACTGGCACCACTCCAAATTTAGGGATCGCTGGTGAAAGTGACACGCTATATGTAAACGAAACATTGAATGGCTGTACTAGTCCATTTACTGCGGTTGCCATAGAAGTAATTCCCCAACCTAACGTAAGTTTTACTGGAAACAACGCACCTGATTCAACTCAAGGTTTAATTCCAATGGATGTTATTCTCTCTAACAGTTCTGATGATGGCTTGAGCTATGTATGGAACTTCGGAAATGGAACAGCGTCTGGAGTCCAAGACCCAGGAACAATAATTTACAACTCTACTGGGGATTATATAATTATATTGGTTGGTACCGATTCCAACGGCTGTCAAAATAGTGATACATTATTAGTTGATGCAGATGATGTTACTTTTATCCCTATTGTTTTCTCGCCAACGGGTGACGGGATTAACGAGGTATTCAAGGTAACTGGGTTCCCGGAAGATGACTTCTTGTGTGTAATCTATAACCGTTGGGGTGTCAAATTATATGAATATACCGACCCAATTAATGGATATTGGGACGGAGGAACACATCCTGATGGAACCTACTTTGCATTAATTACTTATACAGATTGGGGCGGTGAAGAGAAAAGTTTTGAAGGTGCAATTACATTATTACGAAAAGCTAGGTAATTTTATTAACCGAAACTACTGCCTATCCTAGAAACGAAAAAGCACCTACTTCTGTAGGTGCTTTTTACTTAATGTTTACAAAGCAAAATCGTCTTAATACTGTTCTTTTTGAAGCTCATCAATTAACTGCTCAAGGATTTCTTTCTCTCTCCCGCTCTTCAAAAATTATAGATTCCTAGACTCTTTTTAATGCACATTTTTTCGTTGATCTTCCTCCAATAACAATGGGAAGGTGCACCCATGTATTATTAGATTGTTCTTAAAAAGAGGGAGATGTATTTTCGTTAATGTAACGACCTATGGTTGTAAACATGCGCAGTTGCTAAAAGGAACCCCGCGATTGGCATAAGTAACATTTCCATATGCACTATACCTGTATGTAAACTAATTATTAAGCCAAAGCTTATAGCAAATAACAAAAAAGGTAATGATTTTTTGTGTTTCAAATAGCCAATAGTAAATGAAGACGATGCAATGATAAAACTCACCAAAATAATCGCGTGTTCTACAGATTCGCCAAAGAAAAAATTATCTTTTAACATCGGTTGCGCCATCATAAGCATTGGAAATACAACACAATGTATGCCGCATATAACAGACAATGCTGCACCAACAAGATCTATGTTTATCGACTTAATTCTATGTAGTATCTGACTCATAACTGAAACTCAGTTGCAAAAGTATACTATTTGCAATTCTGTTGCAAGTGTTTTCTTTGTAAATTCGCAGACATGGATACGGAAAATATATTATCTGAACACGGGCTTAGAAATACCGAGGCAAGACATGGCGTTCTTGATGTGTTTAAAAAATATGACTATGCCCTTTCTCACAGTGATTTAGAAAAAGAGCTGCAAAAATATTTCGACCGTGTTACGATATATAGAACAATCCACGCGTTTCTGGATAAAGGCATTATTCATAAAGTTATTGACGATTCAGAATCTGCTAAATATGCTCTTTGTGCTGATGAATGCTCCTCAGACCGACACCATGATAATCACGCACATTTCAAATGCACAAAATGCGGGAATTCGGAATGTCTTAATCATGTTCAAGTTCCAAACATCAATTTGCCTAGTGGGTACCTTGTTAGTGAATCTAACCTCTTAATTGAAGGGGTTTGTAAATCTTGCAACTAACAAAGGCCTTCCCGGAGGAAGGCCTCAATTAATAAACCATCGGGATAATTAATCCCCAAATAAAGCAATCAAACCCTATTCATTAATGCTCTTCACCACAGTGAACAGTATATGTAGTTCCACTAATTATATATCCATTTGCTTCTAAATCTTTAATTTCATCCCCGCACTTCTCACCGAGTTCCACTTCATCTCCATTAGTATCATCATAATGACATTCGTGACATTCCTCTTTTTTACATGCTGAAAGCATTAGCATTGAGCTTACAGCTAGTACCGACAAATAATTTAATTTTTTCATGATTTCTGTTTTTTTGTTGATTTTGAAAATTTGATAATAAGATTTACATAAAAATTCCTTCCGGGATTATTTAGTCCTAGCATCTTTAACCTTGAAAGATGATCGAAATATTGTTCGTTGAAGACGTTTTTCACTCCAATTCCTAGCTCTAATGGAAGTCGGAAATCTGCTTCAAGATTAATGCCGATATTAACTAAGTTGTATGCTGCACTCATTGATTCAAATTGCGCTATTCTATTTTGCTGAAAAAAATGCTGATGCTGAATTACAACATTTTTCAATTTTATTTTAGCACTATTATTAAAATCATACTTAAAAAAAGTATTAATCCGGCTATGAGGAATTCTTGGAAGAGGGTTAGCTGATTCATCTGTTGCATATACAATGGAGTAACTACTCTCTAAATGAAGGTTGTCTATAAAATGTGGGTGGTAGTGAAATCCTAGACTACCTCCTGTAAGAACAGCATAGTTCGCTTGTTTATATTGGAAAACAGGTAAGTCGTCTATTGTCGAATCTTGAGGACTTCTGTATATATAATCCTTAATTCGGTTATAAAATGGATTTAATACAAACTCAAAATGCTCTGAATGATATTCGTATGAAATATCTGCCTGTATTGCTTTTTCACTTTTTAAGCCCTGATCTCCTATATCGTATGTAAGTGTGCCGTGGTGAACCCCATTTGACAAAAGCTCAATTGATTGTGGCGCACGATATCCGCTTGATATGTTACCTCGAATCGTTGATTTTTTGGTGTCTCGCGAAACTCCAAAAGAGTAATTAACTCCAGAATATGTGTTGTTGATTGGATCATTCCCGTTAAAAACAGCCGTTGTTGTAATTACTCTGGAATCTAATCTTACACCGCCTTCGGCAACCCAATTCAAAATTGCGAAATTTGCTAACAAGTAGGCCCCATTATCGACTGTTACAGCATCCGGAACCAACATTTCCGAGGCATTATCATGATTCGAATTGTTTTGATACATCCCCTGAATTCCACCAGTCAGTTTTAGTCCATTAGAGAAATCTCCTTTATAATAAAGATTATAAAGTCCATTGCTAAGAGTCATATTGATTCCTGGAACAGACACCTTCTCATCAAACTCTGATAGTTGATTAGATGTGTACCCAATGTTCGCCACAACTTCACCATTGGCGAGATAAAACTTGTTATTGAATAACAAATAATGGTTAGTAATCGATTGGGCCGGAATTACGGCTTTTCGATTTTGTTCAGTGGATAGAAACAAATAAGAATGTACTTGTTCCTCATGTGTGTGTCCCGGCAACCCAATCCTATTGTAAAGATAGTTATAGCGAATATTACTAACCCATTTTTTTCTATTAAACCCTATCGAAACTTTGGCATTAGTTTTCTTAAACCTGGAATTCTTTACATACAAACTATTAGGAATTTGATAATCAGCATGATTGGCATAATTCAAATATGCATTAACCCTAATATTCTTTTTAGCTGTTCGCAACGATAAAGTATTATCAAAACCCATTGTAACTGAGTTAAACTTGGAGCTTAGTTTCGAACCAAATGAATTTTGATTTGCATAGGGTTCATCTACGAAATAAACAACCCCTCCCAAAGCATCTGCACCAAACAATAAGGAAGCTGGTCCTTTTATGATTTCCACACTACCAATTCCGATCTCGTCTACTCCCATTCCATGGTCTCCACCCCATTGCTGATTTTCAATTCGAAGTCCATTCAGATAAGTGACAATTCGTGAGCCCGACAAACCTCTAATTACTGGCTTACTTATGCCAATGCCAGTGGTAGATTGGTATACCCCTGGAATGTTTGAAATTGCTTCACCTAGCGTATTAGGCTGAATTAAATTTAGCTCATAGACCTGACGAGACTCTATATTAGAAATTGTCTGATTCTGGATTTTCCCCCCAAGCGAAGAAACTATGATTTCCTCTAACTGAAGATGACTTGGTTCAAGAAAAAAGGTATCTAATGCACCAGTATTTGTGTTTCCCACCGCAATTAAATTTGCATATCCAATAGCAGAAACCTTGATTGTTAATTCTTTTGGTAACTCACCAAAGTAAGAAAAAGCACCAATAGAGTCCGCTAATGTGCCAGAACCAATATCTAGATAATAAATTGTTGCATACGGAATAGGCAGGTTAGTTTCTAGATCTATAACCGTTCCGCCTCCCATGCCCTGAGAAAACAACAGGCCGGGAAAGAATATCAAACAAAATATTACAATATATCTTTTCATTGTGCAATCGTGTTGCAAATATATGTGTTTGTTTTGTTTTTGCAACATAGTTGCAATTTAATTTTAATCTAATACTACCTTTATCCCAATGTATTTTGACCTTTTTCAGAGCAAGCTGTTAGCTGAACTTGAAAAGCCCTTACCGGGTATTGACTCCCATTATAAGTTGGCCCCTCATAGGAGTCTAACCAGAAAAAAAGCACAGGAAAAAGACCCTAACCCTAGGCTAAGTGCGGTATTAGCATTACTATTTCCAAAAAATAATGAACCACATATTTTGCTTACACTACGCAACTCATATAAAGGAATTCATAGTAAACAAGTCAGTTTTCCTGGTGGAAAACGAGAAGAAATTGACAAGTCATTTGAACAAACTGCGCTTCGAGAAACTGAAGAAGAGGTTGGAATTTCTCCAAAATCTATTCAAGTTATTGGTCAATTAACAGAAGTTTATATTCCTCCTAGTAGGTTTTTAGTTCACCCTTTTGTTGGTGTCACCTCTTCTAGCCCTATTTTCAAACCAGATGCCCATGAAGTTTCCGAAATTATTGAATGCTCTATTTCTCAGCTACTCGATGACTCAATTATTAAAGAAAAATACATTTTTGTAAATACTCATCGAAAAATTAAAACCAAATATTTTGATGTTAATGGGCATATTGTTTGGGGAGCCACGGCTATTATGCTTAGTGAATTGAAAGATATTATAAAACAAATCGTATGACTAAACTTTTGATTTTAATCTTTATTATAGTTATCGGTCAAATTGGGGTTTGTCAACCTTATTTAGAAAATAAAACATACACCTATCAAGAGGCAATAAACGAATACGTTAAACTTGATGATTTATACCCAAATGCAAAACTTTTTACCAAAGGACATACTGATTCGGGGAAGCCATTGCATTTATTCGTAATAACAAACGATGGAGAATTTAACGCTGCATCTGTTCACCAAAACAATAAGCGTGTTTTGTTAATTAACAACGCAATTCATGCGGGAGAGTCTTGCGGAGTTGATGCATGCATAGAACTCTCCAAAGATCTTTTAAATAATGATCAAAATAACCTTTTAGAACACGTTATAATCTGTATAATTCCGGGATACAATGTTGGCGGTATGCTCAGTAGGAATGGTACTTCGCGACCGGGACAAAATGGGCCTGAAGAATATGGCTTTCGAGGTAATGCCAAAAATTTAGATCTTAATCGTGACTTTATTAAGTGTGATTCTAAAAATGCAAAAGCGTTTACTCGAATTTATCATGAGTGGAATCCAGATGTTTTTATCGACACCCACACCACCAATGGTACCGATTTTCAATACAACATGAGTATAATTACAACACAGCCTGACAAACTTGACCCTTTAATCAGGAATTATGTAAGAGAAAAGATGAACCCTGCCATCTATCAATCCATGAAAGCTGCCAATTTTGAAATAACTCCATACATATCGGCTTTGAACAAAACGCCTGACAGGGGATTTAAAGATTACCTCGAAACACCAAGATATTCGACTGGTTATACTGCTCTTTTTAATACTATTGGTTATGTAACCGAAGCACATAAATACAAACCATATAAAGACCGAGTGGAATATACGTATCAATTTATTCTGAAAACTGCAGCTTGGATGAACCGAGATTATAATCAGCTTGGCTTAGTTCGTGAAAAAGCAGCAGCTGAGTTACGAACTCAAACTAAATTTGATATCTTCTGGATGCCAGATACTGTTAATTATACCGAAGTTGATTTTAAAGGTTATCGTGCAGAGAAAAAATCTAGTATAACAACCGGAAGCGAGATTCACTATTACAATCACGACAAACCATATACGAAAAAGGTAAAATATTATAATAGATATTCTGCTTCGAAAACAGTTATTCGCCCTAATGCTTATCTCATTCCACAAGGCTATTCTGATGTGATCAATCGCTTAAAAGAGAACAAAATTAAAATGAATCAGATATTTGCTGATACTCTCATGGAAGTTGAAGTTTACTATATAGAAAATTATAAAACAGTTAAAAATCCATACGAATCTCATTACCTCCATTACGATGTAAAAATTCGAAAAGACAAACAGTTTGTGAAGTTCTATAAGGGAGATTGGTATATTCATGCTAACCAATCAGGCAACCGGTATATTATAGAAACTCTTGAGCCAGAGGCGCATGATTCATATTTCGCTTGGAATTTTTTTGATGGCATTTTGCAACAGAAGGAATGGTTTTCTTCTTGGCATTTTGATGATGAAGCTGCAGAAATTTTACGCCAGAATGCTGATATAAAAGCAGAATTCAATAAAAAAAAGCTAAACGACAAAGAGTTTGCGGATGATCATTTTTCTCAGCTGTACTTTATTTTTAAGAGGTCAGAGCATTATGAACTAACACATAATCGCTATCCGGTATACAGGTTAGTGAATTAGTATTCTTTAGGTTAACCCGTTAGGCACAATTTTTGATATTAATCAGCATTTACCAAATTAAATACCTGCTTAATTAGACTTCCTTCCAAGAAATGAAAAAACACCTTATCGTTCTTCTTGGTATTCTTAGTTTATGTGCTGTTGGATCTGCTCAAGTAGTATCCATTAGAGACCAAGAAAATTATCAAGTGTTAGAATATGTTACACTTTATTGTGACTCTCTATCTGCATCTGCTATTACAAATCAAAAGGGACAAGTAGAAATTTCCCATTTTTCGGGATCAAAATCAATAAAAATAAGAATAATAGGGTTTGAACAGCAAATCCTCAGTTTTGAAGAAATCGTTGCAGCTAATTTTCAAATATTTATGACTCCTTCCGAGATTTCTCTAGACCATTTAATAATTTCTGCTACCCGCTGGAGCAGGTCCCAAAGAGAAGTTCCAGAGAAAATAACTTCTATTTCTGCGAAACAAGTCGCTCTACAAAATCCACAAACAGCTGCAGACCTTTTAGGTGCCTCTGGAGAAGTGTACATTCAAAAAAGTCAACTTGGAGGTGGAAGTCCAATGATTAGGGGATTCGCTTCTAACAGGCTGCTAATTGCCGTAGACGGCATTAGAATGAATAATGCTATTTTTAGAAGTGGGAATTTACAAAACGTAAATTTGGTTGACCCATTTGCTTTAGAAAATACTGAAATATTCTTTGGGCCTGGCTCGGTTATTTACGGAAGTGATGCCATTGCTGGTGTTATGAGTTTTAAAACTCTTGAGGCGAAATTAAATCCTGACAGCAACGCAACTGTATCAGGTAAGGCAGCAACTAGATATTCTTCAGCCTCGAATGAGCAAACTGGTCATTTTGATGTAAATATTGGGTGGAAGAAATTTGCAATACTCAGTAGTTTATCCTATTCCGATTATGGTGATTTAAGAATGGGAAAATTTGGGCCCAAAGAATATAAAAGAGGCTTTTATGTGCAACGCGAGGATGGGGAAGATGTTGTAGTCACAAATCCCGATCCCTTGGTTCAAAATCCTACGGGTTATTCTCAAACAAATTTTATGCAAAAAATTCGGTTTACACCCAATAATAAATTAGACTTCAAATATGGGTTTCACTATTCCGCAACCACAGATGTGCCCAGAAATGATAGGCTTGCTCGAACAAAAAATGGCAAACCAATAAGTGGGGAATGGTATTATGGTCCGCAAATTTGGGCAATGAACAACATGGAAGTCTCTCACGAATCACCAACCAAACTGTACAATCAACTAAATATGCGTTTCGCTCACCAGTACTTCGAAGAGAGTAGAATCAATAGGGGCTTCAACAAGCCTAATCGCATCAAGCGTGTAGAAAAAGTAAATGCATACTCGTGGAACCTTGATCTCAAAAAGCTCCTTGGTGAAAAGCACCAGTTCTTTTACGGTACGGATATAGTTGTAAATGATGTAAATTCATCTGCAACTGGAGAAGACATCAATACTGGAGAAAATAAAAAAAGCGCTGCCCGTTACCCCAATTCTCTTTGGCAATCATACGCAGGGTACCTTTCTTACCATTACAAAGCCGCTCCAAGAATATTGATTCAAGCGGGTGCTAGATACAACCACTTTGTTCTCGACTCTCATTTCGACACAACCTTTTACCCATTACCTTTTACCTCTTTCAGCATTGGAAATCAAGCTATTACCGGCAGTGTGGGGGCGCGTTATAACCCCAACGAAAAATGGACTTTAAGCGTTAATCTGGCAACTGGTTTCCGTGCACCAAATGTTGATGACGTAGGTAAAATATTTGACTCTGAACCAGGGTCCGTTGTTGTTCCTAATCCGGATTTAAAAGCTGAATATTCTTACAATGCTGAGATGAGTATCACGAAAATATTTAGTGATTTTCTAAAAATAGACCTTACTGGGTTTTACACTATTTTGGATGATGCTTTGGTGCGCAGAGATTACGCACTTAACAGACAAGATAGTATCTTATATGATGGCGAAATGAGCAAAGTACAGGCAGTACAAAATGCAGCACAAGCCGATGTGTATGGCGTTCAAGCAGGGCTAGAGCTTAAGTTGCTTAAAGGCTTTAGTATTTCTTCTCGTTATAACTATCAGCGAGGGAAAGAAGAACTAGAAGATGGTATGATTACACCGTTGCGCCATGCTGCTCCATGGTACGGAGTTTCACACCTAACCTATTCGGCTCAAAAACTAAAACTCGATTTATCTACAAGCTATAGTGGTGAGGTTTCTAATGCCAACATGCCTATTAGCGAACAGAAAAAAACCCATCTCTATGCCATAGACAACAGCGGAAAACCATATTCTCCTAGTTGGTATACACTCAACTTCAAGGCTATGTATCAATTAATTGAGTTTATGTCTATTAGTACTGGTATAGAAAACATAACCAACCAACGCTATCGGCCATATAGTTCTGGCTTAGTTGCTCCGGGTCGTAATTTTATATTATCCGTAAGAGCAATTTTTTAGCATATTTGCACCCCCTTCATGGAAGAAAAAAAGAAAAGACATTTGGCTATATTAGGCTCTACAGGCTCAATTGGCACTCAGGCACTTGAAGTAGTACGGGAACAACCAGATAGCTTTGTTATAGAGGTTTTATCTGCCCATTCTAATGCCGACCTATTGTTAAAACAGGCTGTAGAATTTAAACCAAATACCGTTGTTATTGGCGATGAATCGCAATACAAAAAACTAAAAGACACACTTTGGGAATTAGATATCAAGTGCTTTTGTGGCATAGATGCGCTTGCCCAAGTTGTGGAAATGGAATCAATTGATATTGTGCTTACTGCAATGGTTGGTTACGCTGGTCTTAAACCGACAATAGCCGCTATAAATGCAGGCAAAAGTATTGCGCTAGCGAACAAAGAAACGTTAGTTGTTGCCGGTGAATTGATAACTAAATTAGCACAGGAGAAAGGAGTAAATATTTACCCCGTTGATTCTGAACACTCTGCAATCTTTCAATGCTTGACCGGCGAATTTGAAAATCCAATTGAAAAAATATATCTAACCGCATCGGGAGGACCCTTTAGAGGAAAGAAACGCCAAGATTTATTAAACGTTACCAAAAAACAAGCACTTAAACACCCTAATTGGGAAATGGGAGCTAAAATCACTATTGATTCAGCTACCCTTATGAATAAAGGTTTGGAAGTAATAGAAGCGAAGTGGTTGTTTGGCCTAGCGCCAAAACAAATTGATGTTATTGTTCACCCTCAGTCTATTATTCATTCAATAGTGCAATTCGAAGACGGTAGTATGAAAGCGCAAATGGGATTGCCTGATATGAAACTTCCCATTCAATATGCAATTGGATATCCGCTTCGGTTAAAAAATAATTTTCCTCGATTTAACTTTTTCGACTACCCAAATCTTACTTTCGAACAGCCTGATAAAGAGACTTTTAGCAACCTAACCCTCGCCTTTTCCGCACTACAACAAGGAGGGAATATTGCTTGTGCCTTAAACGCCGCAAACGAAGTTTCGGTTGATGCTTTCTTGAAAGGAAAAATTAAATTTTTAGACATTGCAGAAATTAATGGTAGCAGCATAGAAAAAGTTACTTTTGTCGCCCATCCGAACTATGAAGATTATGTAGCAACCGATGAGCAAACAAGAATTATTGCAAAAGAATTAGTAGGATAAATGGAAACTTTAAGTATCACTGGACAACTTATTTTAAGCTTGTCAATATTAATTACGCTTCACGAATTAGGACATTTTGTTCCCGCAAAATTATTTGGAACTAAAGTGAGTAAATTCTACTTATTTTTTGATTTTCTTTTCCCTTTTCCAAATATTGCCAATTTTTCACTTTTTAAGTTTACCAAAGGAGGAACTGAGTATGGTATTGGTTGGTTTCCTTTTGGAGGGTATGTCCAAATTGCTGGAATGATTGACGAAACTACTGACAAAGAAGACCTCGAAAAAGAGCCCCAGCCTTGGGAGTTTCGTTCAAAACCAGCTTGGCAACGCCTTATTATTATGATTGGGGGTGTTACGGTTAATTTCTTTCTTGCTGTCGCCATATACTCCATGGTGCTGTTGGTTTGGGGCAAGCAATATATTCCGGCGAATAACGCTGTTTACGGTATTCATTGTGATGATCTCTTAATCAATTTAGGGTTTCAAGAAGGAGACCGAATTATCTCAATTGATGGTGAAATTATTGATGCTAGCGCCACCATTCAATCTGTTTCAGGAGATATTATTTTAAACCAACCATCTAAAGTCGCCGTTGATAGAGGCGGTAAATTAATTGATGTTTCGATTCCCCAGGATTTTGCTCAAGATGTATTAAAAAATAAGGTTAAATCTCTATTTTCTCTTCGTGTACCGATTGTTGTAGATACTTTAATTGCTGGGAATCCCGCAATCAATGCAGGTTTGTTAAAGGGCGACAGTATTGTTGGTCTAAACAATATTTCAACATCCTATTTTTCTGATTTAGTTCAAGAACTGCATAAAAACAAAAATCAAACTGTGAGTTTGAAATACTATAGAAATGATTCTCTAGGGACTCTAGAGGTAAAAGTAACTAACGCGGGAACGATTGGATTTGGAAATACTAACCCGACTAAGTTTTTTGACTTCGAACAAAAAGAATACAATCTGTTTTCTTGTATTCCTGCCGGCTGGAACATGACAATAAATACGTTAGATAGATACATCGCTCAATTACCATTAATTTTTTCTAAAGAAGGGGTTAAACAAATTGGTGGTTTTGGAACAATGGCAAAAATGTTTAATAAGGAATGGGTTTGGCGCTCATTCTGGATAATGACTGCGTTCATCTCTGTAATGTTGGCTTTTATGAACTTACTTCCCATACCAATGTTAGATGGTGGATATGTTATTTTTCTAATTATCGAAATAATAATACGAAGACCTGTGCCCGACAAAGTAATTGAAATTGCTAATATGTTTGGTTTAGCCCTTGTTCTGCTATTATTAGTTTATGCAAACGGTATGGATATCTTTAGAGGGTTTTTCGAATAATATTTCCTCATCTCAATAAACATTATAATGTTGGTTACTTCAGCCAACCTAGTTCGTCTTACCTCCTAATCAAGGTAAATTTGCAACAAAGTGGAGCCGATGTTTAAAAAAGTTGTTATTTCAATTATAGTTATTTTAATTACCTACGTTTCGTTCTCGCAAGACGCGACAATTAATATTTCTTCAGAAGAACCTCGACTGAAAGAAACACTAGAACCCACCATAGATATAGTAAGCGACTCCATGAAATATGAGAAAGTTATGATTATTCCTTTCGATCCAAAGCTATACATGTCTGATGCAGACCGCGACATCAGCAAAAAAACAGACCTTTCTGCGAATCAGATTAAGTACAATTTTCGATTAGGATTAGCACATACCATGTACAGTCAAACGATTAAAAAACATCCTACAATTCAGATGTATTCCGCTGATAATAAAGATATTCAACAGGATTTGTCATATATCTATAAATCAACTGGATATCACTACGATTATGTTCCTGAGAATGAAGAAAAACCAAAGCAATCTAAACCTAAAGAGGTATTAAATCAAATAAAAAAACGTGCAGACGAAACACTCTATGGTTCAAAAGAACAAGGCGGCACAAGAATTAAAGATGGTCAACTCCACTCTGTTGACTATTCTAAAGATAGATTCATGAATGTTAGAATTCTTAATCCCAATATGTTTAAGTATTTATCTGCTAAATACGAAACTGGATATTTTGTATTCATTAATCAACTCGATGTAAAAATTGCTCCTGGAACAGATTATCGTGCACTTGAAAATGAAATCTATCAAAGAGAAATCAAAGTACATTATACCATTTATGACCAATATGGAAATCAGATATATGCTAGTGCAGCCAAAAATTACTTTCCTTCAGTAATGAATGATATGAATATGATTATCAAAGGTTATATGCCAAAAATTTGTAAAGAAATTGCTTTTCATATACCAACTGAAAAACTGCCAAAAGTCGTTCAAGAAAAACGTGAAGAGGAACAAAAACAAGCTGACGAGCAAGTAAAAGAATTAGACGCTACTTATAACCCCACTCAACGATAAAATCTTCGATAAACTTTCTGTAAACTCTCCCTCCTTTTTTCCTAATTTTGCAATTCAATTTTGAAAAGCAAAAACATGGAAGCTGTAATGACTGATAATTATGGAATTCAAGAAGCATTAAAAGCTCTTGGATTAAAAGAAATTAACGATGGAACTTCAACTGGTTCTGACAATTTTGGGAATGGAGAAACAATTTCTTCCTATTCTCCAACTGATGGAAGTCTAATTGGTAAGGTTACTATCACCACTAAAGCTGATTACGAAAAAGTAATGAGGTCAGCTACTTCTGCTTATAAAAGCTTTAGAGAAATACCTGCTCCGCAAAGAGGTGAGTTAGTTCGTCAATTTGGCAACAAATTAAGAGAATTAAAAGAACCTCTTGGGAAACTAGTATCATACGAGATGGGAAAATCTTTGCAAGAAGGCTACGGTGAAGTTCAAGAAATGATCGACATCTGTGATTTTGCAGTTGGATTATCTCGTCAATTGAACGGTCAAACTATCCCGTCAGAAAGACCTGGACACGTTATGAGAGAGCAATGGCACCCAATCGGTGTAGTTGGAATTATCTCCGCATTTAATTTTCCTGTTGCTGTATGGGCCTGGAATACAGCATTAGCTTGGATTTGCGGTGATGTTTGCGTTTGGAAAGGGTCCGAAAAAGCACCTTTATGTTCTGTTGCTTGCCAAAATATTGTAGCTGACGTCTTTAGAAACAATAGTTTGCCTGAAGGGATTTCGTGTATTATCAATGGAGATTATAAAGTCGGTGAAATGATGACTACCGATGATAGAATTCCTTTGGTCTCAGCAACGGGTTCCACCCGCATGGGAAGAATAGTTGGAGCTACCGTTGCACAACGTTTCGGTAAATCATTATTAGAATTGGGTGGAAACAACGCTATTATTATTACTCCTACTGCTGATCTAAAAGTTGTTGTTCCAGGAGCGGTATTTGGCGCTGTTGGAACTTGTGGACAAAGATGCACATCTACAAGAAGATTATTAATTCACGCTTCTGTATATGAAAAAGTTAAAGATGCTATCGTTGGGGCATATGGGCAACTTACTATAGGAAATCCTTTAGATGAAAAAAATCACATTGGGCCACTTATCGATACAGATTCCGTAAATACGTATTTAGCCGCTATTGAAGCTGCGAAAGCTGAAGGCGGAATTGTATTAGTTGAAGGAGGTGTCTTAGAAGGGGCTGGATATGAAAGTGGTTGCTACGTTAAACCTGCAATCATTGAAGCTAAAAATGATTATGCTATTGTTCAGGCGGAAACTTTCGCTCCAATTTTATACTTAATTAAGTATTCCGGAGAGGTAGAGAATGCAGTTGATATGCAAAATGGTGTTGCGCAGGGGTTATCATCATCGATTATGACTAATGATCTTAAAGAAGCTGAAAAATTCTTGTCATATGCAGGTTCTGATTGTGGAATTGCCAACGTAAATATTGGCACTTCAGGTGCCGAGATTGGCGGTGCCTTTGGTGGCGAAAAAGAAACGGGGGGTGGCCGTGAATCTGGTTCTGATGCATGGAAAGTTTACATGAGAAGACAAACAAATACAATCAATTATTCCGATGAGCTTCCTTTAGCGCAAGGAATCAAATTTGATTTATAATTCAAATGACTCATTACAAAAAAGCCGAAGTTTTAACTTCGGCTTTTTTGTTTCTATTGAATCGCTAGCTTTTGCAACTTTTGGATATAAGCCTCATTCTCTCGCTTACCTAGTTTCTGAGCTTTTAGTATCCCCTCCAGTGCTTGCTTATACTTGCCAGCTGCTTCAAAACATATCGCCCTGTTGTGATAAGCATCTGGGTTGTTCGGATTGATTTTTAAAACATCATTATATCCCGAGACAGCGTTTTCTAATTTATTGGCTTGATGAAATGCTAGCGCCCTCATGAAATGAACTCTCTCGTTACCGGGCTGAAATTGAAGTACAACGGTAAAGTCTGAAATTGCCTTCTCAAAATCTCCGTATTCTATATACGCAAACCCTCTGTTAATATAAATCTGATAATTGTTAGGCTCATATTGCAGCGCTTTTTTATAATCTTTAAATGCATTCTCATACTGCTTCAGCATCGAAAATGTAATCGCTCTGTTTACCCATAAATCTTGCATGTTACCATTGGCGTCATATTCTGCTTCGGCCCTGTTAAAAAAGATCAAAGCCTCATCAACTTTGCCCATTTTACCTAAAATGTTACCTGCTCCCATATGTGCTCGACCAGCAGTAGGATATTTATTTCCAATGTGCAAAAATTGCTCTAAGGCTAGATCGTCATTACCTGCGTCCATGTGAAATTCAGCAATTTTATACTCCCCATGTCTGCTTTGAGGGTGAACTTCATTAAACTGTTCCCATAAAGTAACAGAGTTATTCCATGTTTTAGTTTGCTTTATAGTCAACCACGATAGAGCAAGACATGTCAGAGTTACGCCAACATAAATAGGCTTTTGCCATGAAGGCCTCGTTTCTGTCAATTTAACAACTCCTAAAGCGAAAAGAAAAAACAAGCCTACATATGCCATATATGAATAGCGCTCGGCATAAATGGCGCTGCCAACAGAAATGAACTGAAGTACCAAAGCAACATTAACTAGATAAAAGAACAACCCAAACAAAATCAGTCTATTTCGCTTCCAGAGAAACAAAACCCCACCAAAAACTAGAACCGATAATATAGGAGTAATATAATATATATAGGGCAATCTTGTTCCATTATCTACTAAAGAAGGATATGGATGAAACGCTGTTAGATTAAAAGGCCAGATCGACTTTGCAATGTAAACCATACTTCCATATCCGGCAAACAAAGCTCTCTGTGTTGTTGTAAAAGTGTCGAAGGAAGCGATAGCTTCCGTGGCGTTCTGTGATTTTATAGCGAGAATTCCAAAAACAATTGACAACCCAAACAGAGGAATTTTTTCAACAAAAAGCTTAATGGTTAATTTTCGTCCTTGGAAATAGTCAATCAAAAGTAATACAACAGGAAGAACAACTGCCGCAGATTTAGATAGTAATGACCCCAAAAAAAGTAATAGTAAAACAAAATACTTTTTCCAGTCCGAAGAATGCTTATAGCTAAGGTACACAAGCAGCGAGCCTAAATAAAATAGAGCATATAACAAATCCTTTCTTTCGGAAATCCAAGCTACAGATTCAACATGCATTGGGTGTACTCCAAAGAGAATTGAAGTAATAAAAGCCACCTCTTTTCTTCCAATTAATTTAAAGATAAAGAAGAAAACTAGACCAGTATTTAGTAAATGAAGAATATAATTTGTGAAATGATAAATTGAAGGATTGAACTCGGCTATATTATATTCAATCATATAACTTATCATCGTGAGTGGATGATAATTGCCATGATGATATTCCGTGAACCAATACTTTATTTGCCCCCATGAAAACTCCTTAATATTCTCATTATTGAGCACATAAACTTCATCGTCCCAATTAGTCCAGCCATTAAATAATGAAGGGTAAAATGCAATGCCAGTAATAACAATTGCAACTAAGGGCAGTGCCCATTTCAAACCCTTCTTTTCTTCGCCTTTTGACATGAGTTAGTAACAGGTGTCTAGTAGTTCTTTTGCCTGCGCTTTACCCCATTTCGGATATAAATCTCCTTTAGAATGGTATAATTTAAACTTTATGATCGCCTCTTCAAAAAGGGGTTTAGCCTTACTTTTTCCGCCTCCCATAAATGGTGGTGAAAAATATAATGAACTAGCTTTTAAAAAATAATATCTAGGGTTTTGGGGGTCTAAAACGTAAGCTTTTTCTCGTGCTATATTTGACATAGTTCCAAACTCTTTTATTCTGCTTCCAGGAGCTACCGTTATTCTTATTGAATAAATCCAGCTTTGCAAAAGCAAAACCTCTGCTTCCTCTTTCTTTAGTCTAGACAATTTATCCAACATAGATTGTGCCTTATCTAAAAATCCGTCTCTGTTTACTCTTGGAGCAACATAAGCCGCCGCGGCATAATTAAATGAACACCAATAATGGGCCAACCAATTATTTGCTTGTAAAGAAGCTATTTGTTCTGTTTCTTTGGCTAATCGCTCAAAAGTAAAACTAGTGGTCGCTGTATCAGATTGACTAATTAAGTTTTTTAAACTTGTACCAGCTTTTACAGAACAAGTGAAGTAAATTAAACCTACTAATAACACATATTTATACATAAAGCGAAAATACGTAAAACAACTAAAATAGTTGATGTATTTATTAGAGTGTCTCAGTAAATATATATAGATTTAACAAAAAAAGTCACTAATTTTTTACATTAACTTTTTACATTAGTAAAGTATAACTATAACCTCTCTCAAGAAATTTTGAATCAGATTTATCACATTACGCATTAACTTGTTTTATCCTAAAAGAAAAGGGTATGTCAACTAGCCCTTCGAATTCCTCCCCTACCTCTTTCATGTCAATGTCTCGCTCATGATAAAACCATTCAACCCTAACTTTCTTATCACTTCCCATTAACTTTTCAAACTTTAATAAGATATTCAAAATAGCTTTGTAAGTTGAAGAGTTAAAGTAATCTAATTCAAACTGCACCAAAGTTAAGTCTGCAGGAATTGTTATATACACATCAATCCAATCTAAAACCGGCAAATAAACCTCAACAGTGTCTTCAGGGAAAGAACGTCCCCGAATTATCATTTTCCCCGATTTTATATTAAAATCAAACATTGGAACATCTGCATCCCCTTCCTTAAAATAATTCTCCATAATTAAAATTTTACAGCTAATTGAAGAGAAAAAAAAGTGACTTTTTTATCTATTTTCTGAAAACAATATTTCATTTTTCCCTCGGTCTTCCTTGCCATATATATAATACCTATACCGGCATTTCCGTCTTCTGAGAGGGATGAATTAACCAATATGCCATGTTGCAACTGTCTTAATCCATCTTCATCCATTTCATTAACCATATCATATCTAGATTTCAGCACTTCAACTTTATCATTATAAACAAAATTACCAGCACCTATAAGAAACTCATTGTTTTGCTTCCCTATAAGCACAATTCCTGATCGCATCTTTTTTTCATTTTCAACTAAAGCCCCATGCTTACATATGTTCTGTAAACACTCTACAATAACTCCAAATATTCTGCTTGGCCCTACTTTATCAACCTTATATTGCTCGGTAAGAACCAAAATAGCTTTAACCAATTCATGATTAAATTCTCCCTTAAAAGAAAGAACTAAGTTTTCTTCCTCTAATTTAGAATACCAATCGAAACAAGTATTGTGATCAATCCACTTCTCTTCCATTATAAATCAACCTAGATTATGACTTTTAAATAAAAATCAGCGAAAAAATATGAAATTTTTCATTATTACAATTCATTAATAAAAATCTATCTTAGTCGCCGCTTATACGCATGTCGGACAGTTTAGTTATAATACCAACATTTAACGAAAAAGAGAACATCGAAAAGATGATTCACAAAGTATTTTCGTTGCCGAAAAAATTCCATTTATTAATCATTGATGACGGCTCGCCAGATGGAACGGGTGAAATCATAAAAAGCTTACAATCGAACTATACTAATACATTGTTCTTAATTGAACGAAATGGTAAATTAGGTTTAGGCACTGCATATATTAAAGGGTTTAAATGGGCTCTAGAAAAAAAATATGACTTCATATATGAAATGGACGCTGATTTTTCTCATGACCCAGATGACCTAGAGCGTCTCTACAACGCTTGTATTGATGGTGCTGATCTTGCTATTGGTTCTCGCTATGTTTCTGGGGGTAAAGTTAAAAATTGGCCAATGAGTAGAATCTTGATGTCCTACTTTGCCTCAGTGTACGTTAATATGATTCTTTGGATGGGAATTAAAGACACTACTGCTGGATTTAAATGCTACAGAAGAAAAGTACTAGAGTCTATTGACTTGAGAAAAATTCGATTTATGGGGTACGCATTTCAGGTTGAAATGAAATATACTGCGCACTTGCACGGATTTAAATTAGTTGAGGTTCCCATAACATTTGTAGACCGTGTTCTAGGGTCTTCAAAAATGAGTGCAAAAATATTCAAAGAGGCTTTTTTTGGAGTTTTCCTAATTAAAGGAAAGGAGTTATAAATGGCCACTATAATTAAAAATGCCTGTATTGTAAATGAAGGGCTTAGTTTTATTGGATCTATTTTAATAGAAAATGGCATCATCTCTCGTATTTCAAATGAAGAAATTAACCTTGAAAGTGCTGAAATAATTGATGCTAAAGGTCTTCATCTGCTGCCTGGATTAATTGATGATCAAGTCCATTTTAGAGAACCTGGATTAACGCATAAGGCAGATATCTATTCCGAATCTAGGGCTGCTGTGGCAGGAGGAATTACCTCTTTTATGGAAATGCCAAATACGGTTCCGAATACATTAACGCAAGAGTTACTTCAAGATAAATATGATATAGCTGCTGAAAATTCCCTCGCTAACTATTCCTTCTTTATGGGCGCGAGTAATGATAACTTGAATGAAGTTCTAAAAACAAATCCAAGAAACGTATGCGGTATAAAGGTTTTCATGGGTTCTTCAACGGGTAATATGTTGGTTGATAATGCTCAAGTACTAGAAGAACTTTTCTCTAAATGTAATATGTTAATTGCGGCACATTGCGAAGATGAGCCTACTGTGAAAGCAAACGAAGCCATTTATAAAGAGAAGTATGGCGATGAAGTGCCAATTAGTTACCATCCTGAAATTAGGAGTGCTGAAGCGTGCTATCTATCTTCATCGTTTGCTGTTAATCTTGCAAAAAAGCATGGTACGCGTTTTCATGTGCTCCATATCTCAACAGAGAAGGAAATTGATCTATTCGACAATACGATTCCGTTAAGAGACAAGAGGATTACTGCTGAAGCCTGTGTGCACCATCTCTGGTTTAGCAGCGAAGATTATAACAACAAAGGTACTTTGATTAAATGGAATCCAGCGGTTAAAAAAGCTTCCGACAGAGATGCGGTATTCGAAGCTGTAATAAATGATAAAATTGACATCATTGCGACCGACCACGCTCCCCATACTTTGCAAGAAAAAGATAACAAATACTTTAGTGCCCCATCAGGAGGGCCGCTTGTACAGCATGCTCTTGTTTCTATGCTAGAACATTATCATAACGATAAAATATCTTTAGAAAAAATAGTTGAGAAAATGTGCCATGCACCTGCTGATTGTTTTAAGATTGAGAAGCGTGGTTATCTCCGAGAAGGATACAGTGCTGATATAGTGCTCGTTGACCTTAACAACAAATGGAGGGTAGATAAATCCAATATTCTTTACAAATGCGGTTGGTCTCCTTTTGAAGGGGTCGAATTTAAGTCCAAAGTTTCTCACACTTTTGTCAATGGAAAAATTGTTTACCATAACAATAGGCTAATTGAAGGGTGTCATGGGCAACGATTATTATTTACAAAATAAATAAATGAGTTCGTCTGCTCTGGTTGATTTATACTTGAATCTAATATTAGTTATGGGAACAGAAATACCGCTCAAATGAAAAAAGAACATATTTATTTTCTACTCATGTGCCTTGTTCTGTCTTGCTCTGAAAAACCTACCTTAATGCCGGAGGGAGTCCTGCCTGAAAAGAAAATGATCTCCGTTTTAACAGATATTCAGCTAATAGAAGGAGCCATTTCTAAAAAACTTATAGATAGGTCAATAAACAATAAAGAATCGACCAGGTACTATGCAAAGACTTTTGAAAAGCATGACATTACTCGCCAACAATTTGATGAAAGCCTTAATTTCTACACGGAAAACCCTAAGGATATGCAGAAAATTTATGAGAAAGTCCTTGTGGAACTAAGTAAAATAAAAGCGGAGCTGCAGAATGCTAAGAAGAGAACTGTTGAAGAAACAAAATAGCAGTTTCTCTTATTGACTTTTCGACAGGTATAAAGTTAATCTTTATTTCTTTTTTAATCTTAGCATTAGAATATCGAGAAATCGATTGAGATGATTCAGCCATTTCATTAGTAAGTACTATTCTCATTCCTGCCCATGACATAACCTGATTTGCTCGCCAAGCAATACTAGTAAGTAGTCTATTTGCCCTAATAAAAGGTTGGTTTTTGCCTAGGGCCATAGCTATTTGACTAAATAACTCTTTAAATGAAAGATTCTCAGAAACGATAAGGTAGCGTTCATTCTTCGTTTTGCTATCCATCAATTTCAGCATACATTCAGATACATCTTTAACATCTACAAATGCATTCACTCCGAGCGTATAATACTTCAACCCTCTCCAAACTTCAGTAAATACATTTGTACTGCTCCTTCCCCATTTTCCAGGACCAATAATAATACTCGGGTTAACAATTACAATATTTAACCCTTCCTCCATTCCTCTCCAAACTTCTTGCTCAGACCAATATTTACTTTTTGAATAATAAGATGTATTTTTATTGTCCCATGCTGTCTCTTCGGAAATCAATTCTCCACTTTGTTTTTTGCCGAGCGCGGCTGTTGAACTCACATAGCACAGTTTCTCAACAGCAGCATGCAGACACGCATTTATCACATTGGCTGTTCCTTCTATGTTGATTTTCATCATCTCATCCCTTTCCTTTGGATTAAACGAAACAACAGCAGCACAATGATACACTGTTTTGACCCCTTTCAATGCTTCATCAAGAGACGCTATATCTAATGTGTTCCCTTCCACCCATTCAATTTTATCGAACAGGGTCGAATCATTCGAGTAATAACCGAACACCTTTTTTACTTCCTCAATATTACTTGATTCTCGCTTAAGCGCCCGAACCCTGTTATCTTGCAAAACTAAATCGAATAACAAATGAGCCCCTAGCAGACCTGTCCCTCCAGTAACAAAAATCATAACACAAATGTATAGTTTCCTAATTCCGAATATCAGTCTATTTTTGTAATATGAATTTTATCAAACAATTAAAATGGAGGGGCATGATTCACGACATGATGCCAGGAACAGAAGAAAAGCTCGCTGAAGGAAGTCAGTCGGGATATATAGGTTTTGACCCAACTGCAGATTCCCTACACATCGGGAGCCTGGTTCAAATAATGATTTTGGTGCATTTTCAAAGAGCTGGACACAAACCCTTCGCCCTTGTTGGAGGGGCAACTGGAATGGTTGGAGATCCCTCTGGTAAATCTCAAGAAAGGAATCTACTTGATACTGAAGCGCTCAATAAAAACCTTGCTGGTGTTAAAAAACAACTGGAACAGTTTTTAGATTTTGACTGTGGAGAGAACTCTGCGGAGGTCGTCAATAACTATGATTGGTTTAAAAATTTCAATTTCTTAAATTTCATTCGTGATGTAGGAAAGCACATTTCAATCAACTACATGTTAGCTAAAGATTCCGTTAAATCGCGATTAGACACCGGAATGTCCTTTACAGAATTTACGTATCAATTAGTTCAGGGGTATGATTTCTATTGGCTTTGGAGAAATAAAAATTGCGTTATTCAATTAGGTGGTTCTGACCAGTGGGGCAACATAGTTACAGGGACAGAGCTAATAAGAAGAAAGGGACAGGGCGAGGCTTTTGCAGTAACAACCCCGCTTATTAAAAAAGCAGATGGGACGAAATTCGGAAAAACTGAAGGTGGCAATGTATGGTTAGATAAAAATAGAACCTCTCCGTACAAGTTCTATCAGTATTGGATTAACGCTTCAGATGAAGATGCTTCAAATTACATTCGAATTTTTACACTCAAAACGAAGGCAGATATTGAGACTCTTGAGGCGGAACACAAAGAGGCTCCGCATTTAAGGGTTATACAAAAAGCCTTAGCAGAAGACATAACTGTTCGAGTGCATTCGATGGAGGACTTAAACGTGGCAATTGATGCTTCTGAAATTCTTTTCAAAAAAGGAGACGAAGCAATTGAAGGCTTAAAAAACTTACCTGAAAATATTTTTACTGATGTCTTTGGGGGCATACCTCAAGCTAAAATTCCAATGAATGAAATAAAAATTGGAATAGGTATTATTGATTTACTTGGAAGCAAGACAGGTTTCTTAAATTCTAACGGGGATGCCAGAAGGGCATTAAAAGAAAATTCAATTAGCGTTAATAAAATTAAAATCAACGACTCTTACATGCTAAACTCAAAATCTCTTATCCATGGTAAATATGCGCTATTGCAGCGTGGCAAGAAAAACTATTTTTTAGTAAAGGCTATTTAGCCTTGCACGAAAAGAAAGTATTCAATATTTTCGCAGCCTAACTAAAACACTTAATGCCCGAGTGGCGGAACTGGTAGACGCGCTGGATTCAAAATCCAGTTCTTTCGAGAGTGCCGGTTCGATCCCGGCCTCGGGTACAATACCCTTAATCATCGCTGATTAAGGGTTTTTTGTTGTAATACCCAACCTTTAGAAAGATAAATTCGTATACATCTTAAATTCGTTTTAGTAACCAAATGGTTAAGTTTACGTATTTTTGCGTTGTTTTTTAAACGCTGAATATTCAGCAAATTGAAACATGTCCTAACACAAGTAATGCAACAAAATTTACATCCTAAATTGACATTCGGAGTTTTGAGAGAAACTAAAAATAATATTAACTGCCTCTTTAAATTAATCAGCAGGAACAGGAGGCTGGTATGGATATTTATTCTTGTCCTATTTATTGCTCCATTCTCTTCAATTGGCAGCCACATCATTGGCGGTGAACTTAATTACGTTAGTTTAGGTAACTTTCAATATGAAGTCACTCTAAAATTGTATAGAAATTGCTATGATCCGTTGGCTGATTATCCCGATCCAGCAGTTATTGAAGTTTTTAATGCCGATGGATCGGATGCGGGCTTTACCATTGACATCCCTTTTCCAGGAGCTGACACCCTAGACTTACTTTATGGAAACCAATGTTTTATTCCGCCAACTGATGTTTGTGTGCAAGAAGCTATTTATATTGATACGGTAACTTTTGCCCCACAATCTCCAGAATTCTTACTTGCCTTCAATCTATGTTGCAGAAATGGATCGGTGCTAAACCTTAATAATCCAAGTAACCAGCGAGCAACCTATACTGAGTTGGTTCACTTTGAAACTATTTCAAATAATGTTAGTGTAGGCCCCTTAGGTGCTTCTCGTGATTCTAGTGCAGGAAATACAGGAAGTGTAGATTATTTTAACTGGGGAACAATAGGTTCTGGCAACTTAGCTGCGAATGATGGTATTTATGATACAATTTATTGTAACAGTATGGACAACAATGATATGACAGAGTATTTGTGGGCGCTTGGCCATGGTTTTAACATTCCTACCGGGGCCATCATTCATGGAATTCAGGTAGAAATTGATCGTCATGTAGAACCTGATCGTGAAGTTGACGATGAAGATATATATATTGTAAAAAATGGTGCTACTATTGGTACCGATCATGAAAATAATACCGATTGGAGAGATTTTGATCAAACAAGGACGTATGGAAATTCAACTGATTTATGGGGCACTACTTGGACTGCGGCAGACATAAATTCTGGCAACTTTGGGGTCGCAATTGCGGCAGAAAGCAATAGTGGAAACAATAACGTCAATACAACTATTTATGTAGACTATGTTGGTATTACTGTTTGGTATTCATTGTATGATGACATAGCAAATAATTCACCTAAGTTCAATAATTTCCCCCCTATTTTTGTTTGCATTGGAGACACGTTAAAATTTGATCATACTGCTAACGATACAGTTTATGATGCAGATGGAGATTCGCTAGTTTATTCACTATGCGAACCTTATGAAGACTATAGTAACGGTAATACTCCGCCAATTGATCCTGTTAATTGGGCGGGGGGATTTAATGGGACTAACCAACTTGGAGGAGGGGCTAATGTAATTTCAATTGATGGAGCTACTGGCGAACTTATTGCTTATCCTACCTTGCAAGGTCAATATCAACTCGGGATGTGTGCTACAGAATATAGAGAGGATACTGTATTGTATGTCCACAAACGTGACTTTCAATTCAACGCCGTTGCATGTGTTGCAATAGTTTCTTCTGCTGTTCCCTCGTATAATCCACCTTGCGGAAACAACACTGTAACGTTTCAAAATGATAGCTCAGGAGCCTTTACTCAGTTCTGGGATTTTGGGGACCCCTCGGTAACAAATGACACATCATATTCCGAAGCACCAACTTGGACTTATTCAGACACTGGGACCTATACTGTTACACTTATTATTAATCAAGGATTGACATGTGCTGACACGGGAACAGCTACGGTTACCGTTAGAAGAGCCGTAGATGCAGGTTATACGTTTGATGGGACTTGTGCGCTTACAACTATTAATTTTACTGATACATCAACTGTAAGTCTTGGGACTCTTGATACTTGGCAATGGTCATTTCCTAGTGGAACTCCTGCTACAACTACGGCCCAAAACCCTTCTGTCTCGTTCACTTCAGGTGTGCACAATGTTGAACTAATTGTCGGTTCTGACGCTGGAGCGAATTGTTCGGATACAGCAAACTATTCCATAACTATAACCGATGCTCCAACCGTTGACGCGGGAAACAATGCCTCTATGTGTGGAGGGTCAACAGCATTAATTGGAGGGTCTCCTACCGCATCAGGTAGTGGAACTAGCTTCACCTACTCCTGGACAAACTCAGCCTCTCTAGACGATGGTTCTATCGCGAACCCTACATCTAACACAACCATAACTGCAGTTTATCAAGTTTCTGTTATTGATAATTTTGGATGCTCAGGAACAGATAATGTAACTGTAACTCCTAGTACAATTCCTACAGCTGACGCAGGATCTAATGCTTCCAATTGTTCAGGAAGTGGAATTGTTATTGGTGGAGCACCAACTGCAACCGGTGGTGGAACTAGTTATACGTATTCCTGGTCAAACTCAGGGTCGTTAGATGATGGTACAATCGCTAATCCGACTTCTAACACAACAGCTACAATAACTTATTCTGTTACAATTACCGACAATAATGGATGTACAGATGTCGATGCAGTAACTGTAACTCCAAACGCCCTACCTACTGCTGATGCAGGTCCAAATTCTTCCCTCTGCCAAGGTTCGAATCTTAACCTAGGAGGCTCTCCAACAGCTATAGGGGGAGGAACAAGCTATACATATTTATGGTCAAACTCAGGGTCGTTAGATGATGGTACAATTGCGAACCCCACATCAAATACAACAGCTACAACAACATATTCTGTTACCGTAACCGACAATAATGGTTGTATTGATGTTGACGCTGTAACAGTTACTTCAACAGGTATACCTAATGCAAATGCAGGAAATGACGTTTCAATGTGCGGTGGAACAACGGCAATTATTGGTGGCTCGCCTACTGCTTCTGGTGCAGGTACCAGCTATACTTATTTGTGGTCCAATTCAGGAAGTCTAGATAACGGGGCTATTGCAAATCCAACCTCTAATGCAACTGTTACCACTGTTTATGATCTAACTGTAACCAATAACTTTAGTTGCACAGCCACGGACGCGATGACTGTTACACCAAGTAGTTTACCTGCTGCTGATGCTGGTAATAACGTAACTATTTGTGAAGGAAATTCTGTTGCTATTGGTGGGGCTCCAACCGCAACAGGTGGAGGGTCTAGCTACACTTATTCATGGTCGAACTCATCAACACTTGATGATGGGTCAATCGCAAATCCAACTTCTAGCACTACAATTACCACGACTTATTCCATTACCGTTACAGACAACAATGGTTGTTTCGATATAGATGTGGTTAGTGTTACTGTTAATCCGGCACCAACAGTAAACGCTGGATCTAGTGCTGAGCTTTGCTCCGATGTTGGCTCGGTTGCATTGGCCGGATCAAGTTCTAACGGTACTGTTTCTTGGTCAACAAATGGTGACGGGACGTTCTCAAATAATGCTATTGATAACCCTACCTACAATTTCGGAACGACCGATCAGACAGGGGGTGCAATAACTTTAACAATGGATGTAATTGGTAACGCTATTTGTGGCACCGCAACAGATGCAATCAGCCTTACGATCACGCCTGCACCAGTCGCAAATGCAAGTGGTGATTGGTCAATATGTCAAGATGAAACTGGATACACTATTATTGGGGCAAGCTCTGCAAATGGAACCCTATCCTGGACAAGCTCAGGTGATGGAACATTCGTTGATGCAAGTATTGACAACCCGACTTATAATATTGGTTCAACTGATATAACAAATAGCTTAGTAACATTAACGATGAATGTTTCGGCAAATGGCAGTTGCTCTGGAACTAGCAATGATATGATTTTATCAATATCTCCTGGGCCAACAATTGATGCTGGCCTCAATGATACAACGTGTGCAACCAATGCTATTATCACTTTGAACGGCAGTGTAGC
>CAJQPE010000050.1 GCA_905480125.1 uncultured Flavobacteriales bacterium
CTGACGCTCCCGCGCTAGGGTTTGTGCCATTAAACCCTCCAGGACCAGACCAGGTGTATTGATATGTCCCACCACCACCTGCACCTGTCGCAACTATTTCACCATCAGCAGCACCAACACAAGTAAGGTTAGTAGGTGCTAGATTTATTGTGGGGGCTGTATAGACTTCAATATCTATTGTAGTCGCATTCGTGCAGGTTCCATCTGTAACAGTTAAACCAACAGTATAATTTCCAGCCGCTGGATAAGAGTATGTAGGAGTAGCACCTGACCCAAGTGGACTTGAGTTGCCGTAATCCCAGGTGTAGCCAGTTATGCCTCCAGAACTAGCACTAGAACCAGTCCCATCAAAAGTAAAGCTATTACCAAGTAGACATTGATTAAATACTGGCGCTATGACCGCCGTAAGTTCAACAACAGTTACTGTTACAGTTGCTGTTTCGGCTCCACATATAGTTCCTGCAACGCTATAGGTAAATTGGTAGGTTCCACCAGCCACGCCAGCAGGATTAAAATTGCTGCCAGTTAACCCACCTGCTCCATTATCGTCAGTAAAAGTACCACCTGCGTCTTCACCGGTTAATAAGGTTTCAAGGTTAAGAACAGATGCGCTCTGGCAAATAGCAGCTGCACTTGGTGTACCCGGATTTGGCAAAGGTTCAACGTTAACAATCATTTGGTCTGTAGCACTGCAGCTAGCACCATCATCTACAGTAACAGTGTATGTAGTAGTAACTGCTGGAGTTACATTAGTTTGACCGTTATCTTGCATTCCTCCTGTTAAATCTATAATTCCGTTTGCACCCGAACTCCAGGTGTAATTGTTGCCTTCTATGGAGTTAACTGGGTTAGCACCAATAATGGTGTTACCTCCTTCACAAATTGTAACATCTGGACCAGCATCAGCAGGGCAAGGAGTAACAATATTACAATCGGTTTCTCCAGCTCCACCAGTTTGAGAAAAAGTGTATTCACCCTGTTGGTTGGAAAAATTTGTAATAAGCAGCATGTACCATTCACCAGGCTGAGCACCAAATATCTCAGCGGTTTCCGTAGCGGTAGCGGAATAACTACAATCAGTAATGTTTATATTCCAGTTAGCAGTGATTTGAGTGCAAGCATCTCCTTGACTAGTAAATGGCCCCCACAAAATAAAATCCACATCAATAAGATTTCCAGCATCACTTACTTGCTCAATTTCTAGGGTTACATCTCCAGGAGCACTAATATTCATATAAAAGAAACCAGGATTTGGGGCCGATCCAAGACAACCAGGCGCCCCAATTGATCCTGTACCAATGTTGTTACAATAGGTAAGCACATCACCAGTACAAAATGGTTCGGCTGCACCGCATATGGCATTGTTTCCGGCTGCACTCAGACAAGGTTCATCAACAGTTACACATGCATCAAAGCTATTAGCAAATACTCCTGTTCCGAATGTCCATACAGATACATAATAGGTGTCGCCAATTGTTAGACCTTGCATACTAATAGCATTTGCACTACTGCAAAATTGGCTTACTGGGGTTCCGCATGTTCCGTTAAAAACTTCGATTTCCATATCCGTACTACCAACGATATTAGAAATTTCAAAATTATGAGCTGTAGAAGTGGCAACAAATGAAAACCATACATCGTCATCTGGATTACCAAATCCACAGGTAGATAAACCTGAATTAGTTGCGCTAGATGTATAAGCGGAGGTTACTGCAACACAGTTTTCGTTGGGATTAACAGTCATTGCAATTGCACCACAAGGGTCATCGTTGGGTGGTGGTGGAGGGCAAACTGTTATATCAATATCGAACGGAGTACATTGAGGTGCAGCAAATGTTGAAACTGTTAAATAGTATGTCGTACCGGCTGTTACATTAAAATTGTTGAAAGATGGATTCCCACCCGTAGCTGTGGCGCCCCCTAAACAGTTTGTTGCAGGATCATCAGGACAGCCATCTGTAATAAAAAATCCAGTCCATGCAAGTGTGTTTGAGAGAGCAATATTTACACATTCTGTAGTTGTGGGAGTCCATTCTATAACAATATCGTCACCATTTAAATAATTTGAGACACAGGCAGTTGATGTAGAGGTAAAGTCATCACCAAAACCACAAGTAGTTAGGCTTGCTGAATATGCAGTGCTGTTGACAGCAACATCAAAAGCACATAAAGGAGGTTCACTCGCGCAAATTTCAAATGTTCCTGGAAATTCATTGTAGTCCCAAAAGCGGACCCAAAGTGTTGCTCCAGGAGTTTGACCAGTTAACGAAATTTCAGGCATGGTGGTAAGGCCGCTGGGAGCATCATCATTGCAATCTATTAGAGTTAGACCAGTACATGGTCCGGAGTATATCGACATAACACCATCATCAATGTCACCTGCACCTGTTGTTACAATTACCGACCCTGAAGGCGGAACAATAACTGTGAACCAAGCATCTGCTGAAAAATTTGCAAAACCTGATCCACATCCAGGATCTGCTAACCCTGATGCCGTCATTGCGTTGCCATCCATAGATGTGTAGCTGCAAGCTGCGTTAACTGGCAGATTTTGAGCTCCACAAGGAAAATCAGATGTAAGTACACCCATTCCATTTGAATAGCTAGCACAGGATAGAACAACTAAGAAAACGAATATTCTTTGCAGTAAATTTTTACATTTCATGAGTACCAGGATGAGCTTTAATTAGTTGATTTGAATGGCGTATTTTGTTTCATGATGATGCACCACCATTCCAAGATCCCAAATTACTGATTTGACTTCATCAAAACTTACGTTCCCTTGTGTAGTGAGTATTACTTTCGTATTCGCAGCATCTACTTGTGCCGCTTCAATAAACGGATGCTTAGCCATTATTTTTTGTATTTCGATAATCTTTTCATTTGGAAAAGCATCGGGCGTTACTTCGCTTAAATAAGCATGATATCTTTTATATAGCTCAGGGTAATCAGCGGTGCTTCCTGTGGCCTTTAATTCAGTCTTTTTTTCAAGGAGTTCTGTTGAATTTAATTCAATATATTGTCCATAACATTTACTCCCCAAAAAGAGAAGAAATAAACACGATATTCTGGCAATAATAACTCTAATTGATGCTGCTCTGATTGTTTTCATTTAAAGTATCTAGAGATGTAAAATCAAGTTTTTAATGTTATAATGTTCATCTTCAATAGCTTTACTTGTTTTTCAGCAAAACATCGTCAAAACTATATAAATAATCGATGTAAACCAACTTTTGATAGACGAATTATCATAACTAATTAAATTTAATTCTTACATATAATACATTGTTTTTCAGGGATTTATAGCATTGATTTCAATAAGGGTTTAATCCTAGCACTAATTTTTTCTAGTGAGACTAAATTATTTGAATCTAATTGCATCTTTTCTTATCTTTTTCCTATAAAAAGTAATAATCAAATGGCATAGAAAATAACTGTTTTAATGACTTCAGAAAGAGATAAATAATAGACGAAATATTATTCGAATTTTATTAAAAACAAATTATCTGCTAGGTAACGTAATTGCACCTTTAGCAATTCGATTTTCCCCGTTATTGTCAACATAAGTGGCAGTCCATGCATAAGTTCCTCCTTTGTTGGCGAATTCAGAAGAGCCCATAATAGACCCGTCCCACTTCTTATCAGTTGATGTGGTTTGAAAGACTACTGTTCCGTTAATGTCAGCAATAATCAGAGAGAATTCACCATTCAAGCAATTTAGATGCTGTGGTAACCAGAAATCATTGATACCATCTCCGTTTGGTGAAAATGTTTTTAATGCAGCTAAATTATATTCACGATCGATAGAGATTTCTTCAGTGTGGGTGCCGCTGCAGCCATAAATATTTTCTGTGACGAGAGTTATTTCGCTGTGTCCTTTGTTAAGAAACGCAAATGAAAGGGTAGCAGTTTCTGAGTGTTGAACCCCATTGATAAACCATTTCTGTTTATGAGACCCAATGCTAGAGGAAACGAATTCATGGTTTGTTTCACATTGACTCCAGTTTGGCTCAGTATAATCGAAACCAGCAATGGGGTTATCAGAAATTTTCACATCTGCTCGATAAGCGAAATGACTTTTTCTGGTAGATTTAGATGTAATCGTTACAGCAACTTTATATGTGCCCTCGTCTTCATAAACATGACTTGGCATTTTGTCGAAGCCCATAGTTCCGTCACCAAAATCCCATTTATAGCTACAATTACAACGGTCGTTCGTAGAGAACTGAACTTCTTCATTAATACAAGATACTTGTTTGGAAATAATTACCTCTGTAGGTTGCTGTAAAACGAAGGTCGGCAAATTCCCTTTTTCTTCCTTAATCTCCTTTTTTAAATTAGCAGAGGGTGAGTCATCATCAGCATCTATTAACATTAATCTTGCTGAAGGATTTTTAAGGACTCCTATTTTTTCATTTCCATCGACATTTAATTCAATTTCGGTTTGTTTATCAGTTACTTCAGTAGAAATATTTTGTTTCTTTTGATGTTGAATTTGTCCAGAATCATTAAAAGAATTTTTCTCCTTAGCAATAGCTACCGAATTTGATTCTTTGGGTACATTAATATTTGTTACTAAAGTAGTATTTTGACTATCCGTATTGTATACAAATGCTAATCCAGCTAACAACCCTATAAGAGCAGCAGCAATAAAACCAGCACCACTTTTTTTCTTTTTCGAAGCATCGAGCTTTTTCTCGAAAACATCCCAATCTGGAATAGCACCAGGAACTTGATAATTCTCTAATGCATCCTTTATTTTATGCTCTAAATTGGTCATAAATTAAGAGTTAACTTTTGCTATTAAATTTGTTAGACGCTCTTTTAATCTTGCTTTTGCTTTAGATAAGTTAGACTTTGACGCACCGATGCTAATCTTAAGGTAATCGGCAATTTCTTGATGAGAATATCCTTCGATCACATACATATTAAATACAGTTCTATAACCAGGGGAAAGATTTTCAATTTCATGCTGAATTCTGTCAGGGCTAACATTGTTCTCATCGAACCAGTTAAATTCTTCGTCTACTTCAAAATTTCGAGAATCTATTAGCTCTGAGTCAGTTTTAACTTTAGATTTATTCGACTTTCGAATTTCATCAATCGCAACGTTCGAAACTATTCTTCGAACCCAGCCTACAAATGAACCCTCGTCACTATATTTATCAATATTGGTGAATACTTTTATGAAGCCTTCATGCAAAATATCTTTTGCATCTTCCATATTGCCCATATATCTTAAACTAACACCTAACATTTGAGTATAAAGTTGTTCATAAACCTTGCGCTGTGCGAGTCTGTCACCTTTTTTGCAGTCATTAACGAGCGCTTGTAAGTCGAGAGAGTCTGAACCCATGGTTTACTTTATATATTAGTAAGACGTTTAAAAATGAAATGGTTGCTTCGAAAGTCGAAAAAAAAATTATCTAATCAAAGTTAACGACCCTTTAACGTGACTTTGTTCAAAGTCTCCAAAGCGGAGATAATCAATTTTGAATACATATCCACCTGTTTCTGAAAAGGCTCCATTACTCAATTTACCATCCCAACCTTCAGAAATATCCGCAGAGCTAAAGATTACGTTTCCCCAACGATTGTATATTGTAAGTACATAGTGGTCTGGGTTTATGCCCTCTCCCTTTGGTAAGAAAATATCATTAAGTCCGTCGGCATTTGGCGAAAACGAATTGGGAGTGTATATTACCGTTTCATAGTCAATATGAATAGTAATATCGGATGTATCTTTGCAACCATTAGCCGTTTCTACAGCTAAAGTAATTGTATAGTAACCGGTATCTTTATAAGTATGTTGTATGTTTTGTTCATTTGAGTTTTCTCCATCGCCAAAATCCCATTGCCAAAATTCTGGAATGTAAGATTGGTCAACCATTGTTGTTGTAGAAGTAATATTATCTAAGTTATAATCTGTAAGTACAAAGTTTGAAATAGGGTTTGGATAAACGTCTACGGCGCAGTAGATTATCGTGTCTCTTGTACAGCCAAGATTTGTAGTAACGCTTAATGATAAATCATAGCAGCCTGGATCAGGATAAAAATGCCCTACTGGCTTAGAGTTGAGTATAAATTCTCCAGAGGCATCACCAAAATCCCAAATATAGTTTCGAGCATTTTTTATAGAGTCAACATAAAATTCCACATTAAGCGGAGCGCAACCTTTGCTAATACTCGGAGGAAATAAAACAAAAATTGGGTATTGACCAGTTATTATATCAGTCCGAACAATAACTGCTGGTGTTTCGCAGCCATCTGTAAGAGTTAAAAAATATATAGCATCATCGATAGGAGCAGCGCCTAATATCTCGCTAGAGCTTAAGCCGTTAGTCCATTGGTAAAAGTAATTTCCATCTCCTCCGGCTGTTAAGGCTTCGATGTAAACAGAGTCGCCATTACAAATGGTGTCTTTTTCAGCCATCAGAGCCGATAGAAAATCTCTCACATAAACTGTGTCAGAAATTGATTCCACACATCCTAACCCATCTGTAACAACAAGTGTATATTTTGTTTCGGTCGATGGAGAAAAGTAGATGGTATCGTTTGTTGATCCCGTGCTCCACAAATAAGTATATCCACCACTTCCCCCAATCGGATGAACTGTTAAGTGCCCAATTTCAGTTTGGCAAATAGTATCATTACCAGTTAGACTAACAGTAATAGCAGGGGGTTCGGAAATAGTCACAACAAGATAATTTGTACAGGCATTAGCATCTGTTACCGTAACAGTATTTGTCCCAACGCAAAGACCAGTGCTTGACGTTGATGTTGAGTAATCTGGCCATAAATAAGTGTATGGAGTTATCCCGCCAAAGTTATCAACTTCAGCAAATCCAGTACATTGACCAGCGCAGAAAACATCGGCATTACCAATCATAAATGTGTTAATCGGCTCAGGTTGAGTGAGGTCAACTTGAATATTGATAGGGGCTGGAATACAATTATTAGCGTCTTCAATTTGTACAAAATAAGTTCCAGCTGGCATGTTATAAAGTGTGTCAATACTATCGGTAACATTGGTCACGATGTTATTTAATGTGATATCCATCCACGTTATTGTATATGGAGCTGGACTAGCATCAAGAGAGTCATTTGCTATAATTACTAAGGATCCTGTACTATCTCCGCTACATAAATTTGAAACGGCATAGACCTCTGGTGGAAAGCAAATTCTACAGCTAGGGTCTGATGAAGGCCTCACGTAAAAAGTGATAGCAGTGTCGTAGGAACAGCCAAAGTCATCTGTTAAGGTATAAGTATATGAAACGTCTCCACCATTGGTTGATGGTGAAACAAGAATTGAATCTCCAAAGTCAGTTAAAACATCTCCATCTGTAATCCAATTAGACGATGTTACACCTGGGTCGAAACCCCATAATTGATTTGGAAATATTGCCGGATTAAAGTCTACGTACCATGAGAATATAGCCCCATTATCGACACCGAGATTGTCCGTAATATTGATTGACCAATTACCATTTAATTCACATCCCAATAAAGCAGTTAATGGATTCTGCGAAGCATAAGATCCTGATGGCAGATAGGCTTGATTTACAACAGCTACTCCTGCATTATCTGTATAGCTATAAGTGTAATTAGCAGGAAATACGCTGGCTTCTGCATCCATTGTTCCATAAGTTGGGGCAGAGCTAAAACAGTAATCATAACCCAAACCTTGAATGTAAGGTCCGTTCGGTGGCGCTTGAAAAGCATCATTATCTACTGGTTCTCCTAGAAATGTGCCATTTCCGCCATTCGGATATTCTAGTAATATAACCGATTGACCAGTAGGGCAAGTTATTTCGATTTGTAAATCACCCATATAAGAATGCTCTAAATTGAGGCAAATTTCGGTGAGATCATTAATGTTAGTTAATGTTTGTCCAGGACTAAAGTTCGATAAAGATACGGTGCTGCTATATGCTTGCCCCGCCCCATCCGGTAATTCAACAGTATCAGCCACTGCATTTCCATAGGGCTCGAACCAAGGATTGGAAACAGCAGAATCAATACTAATCGTATTTGTTTCTAAAAAACAAATTGTATCATCGAAGGATAAACCGTAAAAACTTGGGTCTGTAGATACCATAACTCGCAAGTCTAAAAAGTTCTGACTAACGCAGTTGTTGGTATCGGTAATAATCAAATTGATACGATAGCCTTGTTGCTCAGGTAATACAGTATCAATATTTAGGCCTGTAATATCAATTAGACCGTCATCATCTATGTCCCACTCAAATGTATTTATAATATCACTTTGTGTATAATTGGTATTATTATCGGGATAAATACCCGAACCTAATAAATGTAGCGAGTCACCTTGGCATAAATGAATTTCATTGCCCGGATTGATGATTGCAGGACTAGCTAGACCAATTACAGAAATTATATCCTGACAAGGAACAAAGCATTGAATTAACGCTTCCCATCCTGTGCCACCGTTCGTTCCATCTGAAATGAACTCAAAAGTTAGACAGTCATTATTTCCTTGGATGGTTTGAACAGTTGCACCATTATCATATGCCCCAATCAATGTTGACGCAGTGCTGGGTCCGTCATATACATTTAATACATCACTTGTGTGGATATCGAAAAGAGCCAAATTAAAGGTGATCATGGGAGATGCTCCTGCATTTGACGAGCAAATGGTTACTGTCGAAGTTTGATTAGCAGCATAATTTGAAGTTGAACCACCATCATCCATTAACAAACCTTCGCAGCTCGTAATTGTAACCGAAGCGTTTGGAGTCATAGGATATAGCGTCTGTCCAAAACTACTACAAACATTAAGCAGAATAGACAGAACAGCTGGTATGCAAAGAATTCTATTCACTTAAAAATTCGTTATAGTTTTTTAAAAACTCATCTTGAGAATAAAAAACAATCATTTTTCCCGTATTACCAATTTTGTAAAACGTTCTTGTTTTTTGCTCTCTCGTAAAATTGTAATTCAGCACATTAAAATTGCTAAGCTGGTTGGTGTCAATTATTAGATTGCCAACTACTCCATTTTTGTCTGGTACCGTGTTAATATCTTCATAAGGTTTTCCTTTTGGGTAGTCCATAATAAAATAGGAGTGCTCAAGAAAATAGGTTAAGTACGTAAGTCTATTCGGAGATTCTAGCTCCATTCGAGTAACATAATCGACACCATATGTCTCTATTATACGAATATCTATATTTGAAGGAGTCGCATTTTGGCCATAAACATTTACCCTTGCGATTAGTGTAATCAATAATAATAAGTAAATGAATTTTTTTTCAATCAAAGCCATCTTATTTTTCGCGAAGTTACTACATGATCGATTAGAAGTCAAACAGATTCTTCACAATCACAATTTTAAGTTGTTTAATATTGGATTTTTAATTCGGTGCTTCTATAACGATATAATCGAGCAATGGTTGCTTTATTACTAGGTTGTTTTAATTCTTATCCGAAATGTATACTTTCGCCTGCTATTAAATAATAAAATATTTCATCAAAAAATAGTATAATGAAACTAACAGTAGTAGGCGCAGGAGCAGTAGGCGCAAGTTGTGCAGAATACATTGCAATCAAAGATTTTGCAGCAGAAGTTGTAATTCTAGACATTAAAGAAGGTTTTGCAGAAGGAAAGGCAATGGATTTAATGCAAACGGCATCGTTAAATGGTTTTGACACCAAGATTGTTGGAAGCACAAACGATTACTCAAAAACAGCAGGAAGTGATGTGGCTATAATTACTAGTGGTATTCCTCGTAAGCCTGGCATGACTCGTGAAGAGCTTATTGGAATTAATGCAGGTATCGTGAAATCGGTAACCGAAAATTTAGTGAAGCACTCTCCAGATGTAATAATTATAGTTGTTAGTAATCCAATGGATACGATGACCTATTTAGCTCATAAGACCTCTGGACTGCCGAAAAATAGAATTATAGGAATGGGTGGAGCTCTTGATAGTGCTCGTTTCAAATACAGAATAGCAGAAGCTCTCGATTGCCCTTCTTCAGATGTTGACGGAATGGTAATTGGCGGACATAGTGATGTTGGCATGGTTCCGTTAATCGATAAAGCAGTTCGGAATAGTGTTGCAGTATCGGAATTTTTATCGGAAGACAGAATGAAGCAAATTGTTGAAGACACGAAAGTAGGAGGAGCTACTTTAACAGGTTTATTGGGAACATCTGCCTGGTATGCGCCAGGTGCAGCTGTATCAGAATTAGTTAAAGCTATTGGCTTAGACTCTAAAAAAATGTTTCCATGTTCAGCGATGTTAGATGGAGAGTATGGCTTAAATGATATTTGCATTGGTGTTCCTTGTGTTTTAGGAGCAAATGGTATTGAAAAAATTGTTGAAATAGATTTGTCTGATGCTGAAAAAGCGAAGATGATTGAAAGTGCTGCGGGAGTTTCTAAAACAAACGGATTATTGCACTTATAGCCAGAACATCAGCCATTTTTAATTTAGAAGAAAGAGGTTTTCGTTTACGGAAGCCTCTTTTTTATAGAAACTTTTTTCTGTCAGCTTTTGTTGGTAATCGGCAATTGTCTCGCTTGCCAAACCAATTATATCTGTTTTTCGCTATCATCCGGTAAGCCCAGTCTCTAAAGAATCCTGGAACTATCCATAAAATGATTGTTAGCGAGAACGGAAAGCCAAGCTCAAGTAATATGAGTAAAGCGGCACTCGATCTAGTATAGAAAATACCTTGGCTATATAGGACGACCGTATCTAACTTTTTTGGGTCAATTTGGGTTTCTTTTAACAGAATAATTGAATTCGGTGATTGCAGCGAATCGAATTTGAATTTATCACGTTTATCATATCGGATAATGAAGTCAACAAAGCTGTTGCATAAATTACATTCACCGTCAAATAATATAATATTAGTAAAACTATTTTTCATTTCGGATCTTGGCCAAAAATAAGGCCAATTTACTTAGATTTAGTTAATACTTAATGCAAGGAAATTTAGCTTTAATGTGCTGTCTTTTTTTACGGTTGCAAGCGTGGTTATTTATACTATATTTGCAGCCTTATTTTTGAGAGTAAAAAGTAAAATTTTAGAAGATTATGCAAAATAAAAGTGCAATTTGGGTATTTACAATCTTATTAGCGTTGGCTTGCCTTTATTCAATATCGTTTACGTTTGTAGCCCGTGGGGTGGAGGCTGATGCCCAAGATTTCGGTAAGAAAAAAGCTGACTCTGTTAAGCTAGCGGATGGAGGAATAAGCGCTGTAGATTTGTCAATATTGGCAGACACATACAGCGATGAATACCTCATCAGCATGGGAGATAAAGAAGTTTATCCTTTATTAGGGTTTACATACAATTTCGTTAAAAAAACCCAAATTAATTTGGGTCTTGACCTCCAAGGAGGGATGAGTGTTACTCTAGAGGTTTCTGTTGAAGAAGTGCTAAAATCTTTAGCGAAGGATAATACTGATGAAAACTTTAAAAAAGCTATTGCTAGAGCTAAAGAAATGCAAAGAGACGCCCAAGAGGAGTTTGTGCCGTTATTTAGTAAAGCATGGAATGAGGTAAATCCAGATGTTGAAATGTGGATGGCATTTCATTCTCGTGAAAACAAAGAAAAGTTTCCAAGAAACATGTCGCAAGCTGATTTAATTACTCTTTTAGACCAAGAAGCAGAAGCAGCTATTTCTCAAACCGAGCAAGTTATTAGAAAACGTATTGATAACTTGGGTGTTGTTCAACCAAAAGTGCAACGTTTAGAAGGTACGGGTAGAATAATTGTAGAGTTACCTGGTGTAAAGGATAAAAAGAGAGTTCGTGAATTGTTGGTAATGTCGGCAAAACTTGAGTTCTGGGAAGCAAATAAAAACAATGGAATATATAATACTTTTATTGAGGCCAACGATATTATTGCTGCAACGCAAACTAAAAAAAATCAACCTATCGAAGAAAATCAATTAGAATCAGATTCTGTGCTGGTCAGTATAAGCGATTCTTCTGCTACAGTTGTTGACTCTAATTCTAAAGATACTACGGAATTAAGTATATTAGAACAATTAAAAGCTGATGGAGATGCCGAAGGTACCGACTCTACTGCAGCGGCTGCAGCCGATGAACAACTAACTGATGCCGAAAGAAAAGCTAAATTTCCTCTAACTTCTATTTTGTTCGCTAATTTAACTAGTGATAATTCGCAATTTGCGGAAGGACCATTTATTGGGTTTGCAAGAGTTCGAGACACTTCACAAATTAATACTTATCTTAAACTGAAAAAGGTTAAGATGCTGTTTCCAAAAACGAAATTCTTCTGGGAAGCAAAAGCCTTTCCTTTAAATGATGGTTCGCAGGCAGCTCGATTAATTTCGGTTAAAGTTATGAAAAGAGATGGTACTGCTCCACTCGGCGGTGAAGCGATAGATAATGCTACGTCTCAAGCTGATGCAATGGGGCGCTCTGAAGTTTCTATGACCATGAACGCTGACGGTGCTACTGGTTGGAAAAACATGACTGCAGAAGCTGCTAAAAACAACCCTGGTTATATAGCTATTATTCTAGATGGCAAAGTATATTCAGCTCCAAGTGTAAGAGAGGAAATTGCCGGAGGTCGTTCCTCCATAAGTGGGAACTTTACTGTTCAAGAAACTAAAGATTTAGCTAATGTTTTAAAATCTGGAAAACTAGATGCGAGAGCAAACATTATTGAAGAAGCAATTGTTGGTCCTTCATTGGGTCAAAAATCTGTAAATAATGGCTTAATGTCTTTCTTAATTGCATTAGCGGTAATCTTAGTATATATGATATTTTATTATGCGAAAGCGGGTTTTGCTGCTGATGTCGCATTGATAGCTAATATCTTTTTTGTTGTTGGTGTGTTAGCATCTATTGGTGCAACACTTACTTTGCCAGGTATTGCAGGTATTGTTCTAACAATTGGTATGTCGGTTGATGCAAACGTTCTTATTTATGAGCGAATTCGTGAGGAAATTGCGCAAGGCAAAGGACAAAACTTGGCAATAGTCGATGGATATAATAATGCGTATAGCTCAATTATAGATGCTAATATTACAACCTTTTTAACAGGGGTTATTCTTTGGGTATTTGGTTCAGGTCCGATTCAAGGTTTTGCTACTACATTAATGATTGGAATTGGAACATCATTATTCTCAGCAATCTTTATTACGAGATTGATTTTCGAATATATGTTAGATAAAAAAGGAGAAATTTCTTTCTCTACATCCATTACAGAAGGTGCTTTCAAAAACGTGAATTTTACTTTTGTAACCAAAAGAAAAATCTTTTATGCAATATCATCATTAGTTGTAATAGGTGGTATAGCTTCTTTAGCTACAAGGGGGTTTGATTTAGGAGTTGATTTTACTGGTGGTAGAACATACTTAGTTGAGTTTGAACAGGATGTTGACAACGCTGAAATTAAGAAAAACCTAGGGGCAGAGTTTGGCACAAAACCTGAAGTAAAAACTTTTGGCAGCAATCAACAAGTTAAGATAACAACTAAGTACTTGATTGATGAAGAGGGAGAGGGTATTGAAGACAAAGTCGAATCTGCATTAAAGTCGGGTTTAGATAAATATAGTAAAGATTATACAATTCAAAGTTCACAAAAAGTTGGACCTACAATTGCTGATGATTTATTTGTTTCTGCAATGTGGTCTGTCTTGTTTTCTCTTCTAGTTATTTTCTTATATATCGTGCTACGTTTTAGAAAGGCTAGTTATGGTTTTGGAGCTCTTGTCGCAATGGCGCATGATGTATTAATAGTATTATCAATATTCTCAATTTTCTATGGTGTATTGCCATTCTCACTAGAGATTGATCAGGCATTTATTGCAGCTTTACTTACGGTTGTCGGTTATTCCATTAACGATACGGTTGTTGTGTTTGATAGAATTCGTGAGCATATTGGTTTATATAAACGTAAGCCACTAGGAGAATTGGTTAATGGTGCATTGAATAGTACATTAAGTAGAACTTTTAATACTTCATTAAGTACATTTTTTGTTTTATTAATGATATTTATTTTTGGCGGTGAGGTAATTAGAGGTTTTGTGTTTGCATTAATGGTAGGTGTTGTTGTTGGAACATATTCATCTTTATGTGTTGCTTCGCCGATAGTTGTTGATTTTACAAAAGAGGAAGAAAATAAAAAGTAAGTCATCTTAATTAATATTGAAAGCCCTTTGAGACCCTCAGAGGGCTTTTTTATTATATTATAAGTCAATTTGCCTGGCTTCATATTGTTAAGAAAGATTGGTTAATTATTAAAAAGCGTTTGGGTTTAGGTATATTTGAATCTTAAATGAATTAATAATTTGATGATATTAACTGTTTTATTATTTGGACCAGGGGGTGGAGAAATTATGGTAGTACTATTATTAGTATTACTGCTCTTTGGTTCAAAAAAGATACCCGAGTTTGCGAAAGGATTAGGCAAGGGGCTTCGCCAATTTAAGGACGCCACTAATGGAATCCAAAAGGACATACAAAGTAACGTAAATGACATAAAGCAGGATCTAGATGTGAAAAAGCGGACAGATGGTGTTGGTTCATCAAAAGACTAATGGAATATTTATTTCTCATTCTTGGTTTAGTAGTTCTTGTTTTGGGGGGAGAATTTCTTGTTAGAGGAGCTGTTGCTATTGCGTACCGCTATAAATTGAGTCCATTGGTTGTTGGAATGACAATTGTTTCTTTTGGAACATCTGCTCCAGAGTTATTGGTCAGTTTACAAGCTGCTTTAATCGGTTCTCCAGATATTGCCATTGGTAATATTATTGGGTCAAATATTTCCAATTTAGCTTTAGTACTCGCAATAACTGCGATGATTTTCCCGATGCCAGTTAAAGATGATACAATCCGAATAGATTGGCCAATGATGATGGGAGCGACTGTGTTGTTTTATCTAGCAATTGTCTTTGATAATAAATTGAATTGGTATGATGGTTTAGCTTTTGTTGTGATTCTGCTCACATTTATTGTTTGGCTGATAAGAAAATCGAGGATAGAAAATAAGGAGGAAAAAAAATTAATGCAGAAAGAAAAAGCTACTAGTATACTATATTCGATTCTTTTAGTAATAGTAGGATGTATAGGTTTGGGTTTTGGAGCTAATTGGTTAGTGGATGGTGCTAGAAAAGTTGCAGTTAATATTGGGATAAGTGACCATGTTATTGGTGTAACTATTATTGCATTTGGAACTAGTGTACCCGAATTAACAACTTCTTGCATAGCCGCTTTTAGGAAGCAAACGGATATATCTCTGGGTAACCTTATTGGTTCAAATCTCTTTAATATATTAGCTATACTTGGAATAACAGGAATGGTAAAAGAGATCAAAATAAGTGTTGAAGTTTTTAATTACGATATCTTTTGGCTTTTAGGTCTTTCTTTATTTATTCTTCCTCTCGTTGTGCTGGAAAAAAGAATATCTAGGATTGGTGGTATTATGTTGTTTATTATATACATATCTTATCTGTATTTTCTGAAAAAATAGAGTATTTGTAGTTTTCAACAAAAAAATAGGGGGGTGTTCGTAAAATAAAACCTTTTTTTGTGTAGACACCCCCATCATTTTCTATTTTTGCCATATGTTTTTAAAAAAATAGATAAAAATGGCAAGTTTTAGATTCAAAGCATTAGAAGAAGTACTAGATAGACGCCCTGTAGATTCAACTCCTCCATCAAATATAGTTTCAGACTATTATGGTGCGAATGTATTTAACAAAGATGCGATGCGAGAGCATTTATCCAAAGAAGCCTATAAGCAAGTAAAAGAAGCTAGTAATAAAGGAACTAGAATAGATCGTAAATATGCTAATGAAGTTGCTATGGCTATGAAAGCATGGGCAATTGGAAAAGGAGCGACACATTATACACATTGGTTTCAGCCTTTAACAGGAAGTACTGCGGAAAAACACGACGCCTTTTTTGATCCTATAGAAGGTGGTCGTTCTATGGAGAAATTTGCTGGTGAGCAATTAGTGCAGCAGGAACCCGATGCTTCTAGTTTTCCAAATGGTGGCATTAGAGATACTTTTGAGGCGAGAGGTTACACAGCATGGGACCCAACATCTCCTGCTTTTGTTATGGGAAATGCACTTTGTATTCCTACAATATTTGTTGCATATACTGGCGAAGCACTAGATTATAAAACACCATTATTAAAAGCTTTACATGCGGTTGATCTAGCAGCAACTCCTATTTGCAAGTATTTCGATAAAGATGTAAATAAGGTTACAGCAACTTTAGGTTGGGAACAAGAATATTTTTTGGTGGATACAGCACTATATAATGCTCGTCCTGATTTAGTCCTCACAGGAAGAACTTTGTTCGGGCATTCATCTTCTAAAGGACAGCAATTAGACGATCACTATTTCGGGTCAATTCCGGACAGAGTTTCTGCATATATCAAAGAGTTTGAAACAGAAGCATGGCAACTAGGAATTCCTGTTAAAACAAGACATAATGAGGTTGCACCTAATCAATATGAGTGTGCGCCTGTGTTCGAAGAAGCTAATCTTGCTGTTGATCACAATCAACTTTTAATGGATGTAATGGAGAAAGTTGCAAGAAAGCATCACTTCAGAGTTTTATTGCATGAAAAACCATTCGCAGGAATGAATGGCTCAGGTAAGCATAATAACTGGTCATTGAGCACAAATACTGGTATTAATTTGCTTAGTCCGGGTCTCAATCCGAAAACAAATCTTCAATTTTTAACTTTCTTAGTAAATACTATAAAAGCATTACACGATAATGCGGATATTGTTAGGGCAGCAATTGCATCAGCAGGTAATGATCATAGATTGGGGGCAAACGAAGCTCCTCCAGCAATTATCTCCTGTTTTATTGGCTCTCAGTTAACGCAAATGTTAAATGATATCGAGAAGAATGTAAAAGATGGTCACATGACACCTGATGAAAAAACTGCTTTAAAATTAGGTATTGGAAAAATTCCAGACATTTTACTGGATAATACTGATAGAAATAGAACATCGCCATTTGCATTTACGGGTAATAAATTTGAGTTAAGAGCAACGGGCTCTTCAGCAAATTGCTCCGCAACGATGATAGTATTAAATACAATTATTGCAAGTCAGCTACTTAAATTTCGAAAAGATGTTGATGCAATAATTAAGAAGGGTGTTAAGAAAGACATTGCAATTCTTCAAGTGCTAAGAAAGACCATTGTAGCTTCAAAAAATATCCGGTTTGAAGGAAATGGCTATGGTGCTGAGTGGGTTAAAGAGGCTGAAAAAAGAGGGTTGTCGAATATCAAAACAACGCCACAATCTTTAGCTGCTTTCGAAACCAAAAAAGTAACCAAGCTATATGAAGATATGGAAGTAATGACTAAAATTGAGTTAGATGCACGTACCGAAATTGCCTATGAAAACTACAAGTTGAAGATTCAGATTGAATCTAGAATGATGGAAGACCTTTCTTTAAATACGATAATTCCAACTGCAATCAAATATCAAAATATGTTATTAGAAAATGCAAAGGGGCTAAAGGAGATATTGGGTAGTGAGTTTAAAAAATCGGCTAAACCGCAGATTAAGATGATTGAAGAAATTTCAGATAGGATTTCAATTATAAGTGATAATGTTCGTAAAATGGTTGCGGAAAGAAAACAAGCAAATTCAATGCATAATGCAAAAAAAGAGGCAATTGCTTATTGTGATAAAGTTGTTCCTTTCTTTGATGTCATTAGGTATAACGTTGATAAATTAGAGCTAATTATCGATGATGAAATGTGGCCATTACCAAAATATAGAGAAATGTTGTTCACTCAATAATTTAATAGTTTAGGAATATTAGATAAAAAAGCCTTGTAGATATTATTCAATGAGGCTTTTTTGTTTTCATAACATCTTTGAAAAGAACAAATTATTTAGTTAATTTGCCACCATTAAAAATTAGAGGAAAAAAGAGTTTATGAAAATAGTTAAGATAGTTCCAATAATACTAGCACTTCTTGTTTCAAGTGTTGCATTTGCTCAGAAGAACTTTACCGAAATTGCCGATGCATCTTTTGAGCACCATAAGTACCACGGTGCCATTGAGGAATATAAAAAAGCGTATAGTAAAGAAAAAAAGGACTCAGAGAAAGCAAGAATTCTTTTCCAGATTGGCGAGTGTTATCATAAGTTTATGGATGAAAAACAAGCGGAGGTTTGGTATAAGAAAGCTGTAAAAGCTGGTTATGCAAACATAGAGCCTATTGTATGGCATCAGCTTGGTGTCGTTTTAAAACTTCAAGAAAAATATGAAAAAGCTGAGGTAGAATTTGAAAACTACCTTAAAGTAGTGCCAGGTGATGCGAAAGCTAAAGCCGGATTAGAATCCTGTAAATTAGCAGAACAATGGAAAGCTAAGCCGACAAAACACGATATTCACAACGAGGTAATGTTGAACTCTAAATTCTATGATTATTCACCAACTTTTGCAGATAAAAAGAATCAATCGTTAATATTTGTTTCTAGTCGTCCAGATGGAATGGGCGATGGCCTAGATCCTAATAGTGGTGAACATTATCCAGATTTATTTTACACAAAAAAAGACAGAAAAGGAAAGTGGAGTACACCTGTTCCCTTGAATGAAACAGTAAATACTTCGCATAGTGAGGGCTCTGCTGCACTAGACAGAAAGAAAAGTATGATGTATTTCATGAGGTGTGAATCTGATAAAAAAGGCAAGAAAGATTTGCATTGCCATATATACAAAGCTCAAAAAATGGGTAATAATTTCGGTGAGGCTACTTTATTTGATTTATGGGATGATACTGCAGCTTATCGTTACAATTTTGGTTACCCTAGTATGTCAAGCAATGACGAGTATATGTACTTTTCATCTAATATACCTGGAGGAAAAGGACATAATGATATTTGGTTCATAAAGTATGATAAAAAAGCGAAAACATGGACTCAACCTATAAATGCTGAAGGAATCAATACCCCAGAGGATGACGTTTTTCCTTTTATTGCTGAGAATGGCAAACTTTATTTTGCTTCAGAAGGGCACTTAGGAATGGGTGGTATGGACATGTTTGTTGCAACTTCACAAGGCGAAGATCAATGGGGCGATGTTCAAAACTTGAAGTTCCCATTAAATTCATCTGCGGATGATTTCGGAATCATTTTCGAAGGGAAGCAAGAAAAAGGTTATTTTACTTCTAATAGAAGAAATGGCAGAGGTGGAGATGATATCTACAGTTTTTACACAGCTCCTATTATTTACAAGATTAGTGGTACTGTATACGAAATTGGTTCTTTAGAGCCAGTGCAGGGAGCTGTTGTGAAACTTACAGATAACCAAGGTGTGTCGGTTGAGTTAATTACTGATGAAGCAGGAAAATATTCTTTTAATGTAAAAGAGGGTACAAAGGATAGGTATATTCAACCTGAAACTTCTTATACTATGGATGTAACCAAAAAGGATTACTTAAGCGCGAAAACAGAAGAAAGCACTGTTGGTGTGGAAGAATCAACAGAGTTTATTCATGATTTTAATATTCAGCCAACAATCGTCGATGGTCAGAAAATTGAAATTAAATTTCCTGAAGTATTATACGATTTAGCTAAATATTCTTTAAGACCAGAATCGAAAGATTCATTAAATTTCTTGTATCAAACATTAATAGATAATCCAACAATTGTAATTGAATTATCTGCTCACACAGATTCTAGAGGTAGTGATAATTCAAATCAAACCTTATCTGAAAATAGAGCTAAATCATGTGTAGACTATTTAATTGAAAAAGGTATTGCAGCAGATAGAATGGTAGCTGTAGGTTATGGAGAAAATAAATTGATTTTCTCTGATGCGGACATCGCAAAGTTCAAAACAAAAGAAGAGCAAGAAGCTGCTCATCAAAAGAACCGAAGAACAGTATTTAGTGTTTTAAGGGACGATTATGTGCCTCAAAGCTCAGGGGCAACTGAAGATAAAGTGCCAGGGGAAGAGCAGTAGCTAAATAGATATAATTTGAAAAGCATTCCGATTAATCGGGATGCTTTTTTGTTTGTAACAATAAATTAATGTCATAACATTGAGAATGACTTCGACAGATTCAAGATACGATTTAAGAGGGGTATCAGCTGATAAAACTGATGTACATAATGCTATTAAAAATGTAGATAAGGGTCTTTTTCCGCAAGCCTTTTGCAAGATAGTGCCCGATTATTTAGGTAATGACGACGAATATTGTGTTATCATGCATGCTGATGGTGCAGGAACTAAGTCTTCTTTGGCCTACATGTATTGGAAGGAAACTGGTGACATTTCTGTTTGGAAAGGAATAGCTCAAGATGCGCTAATAATGAATACAGACGATTTACTCTGTGTTGGTGCTACTGATAATATTTTGTTGTCATCAACTATCGGAAGAAACAAAAACTTGATTCCAGGGGAAGTAATTTCTACAATCATTAATGGAACAGAAGAGCTACTGGCCGAAATGAGAAAAATGGGAGTAACAATTCATTCAACAGGAGGAGAAACTGCTGATGTTGGCGATATCGTAAGAACGATTATTGTTGACTCTACTGTGGTGTGCCGAATGAAGCGTACCAATGTCATAGATAACAGTAATATCCAAGCAGGAGATCTAATAGTCGGGCTATCTTCTTCAGGTCAGGCGAGTTACGAGGCAGAATACAATGGTGGCATGGGTAGTAATGGGTTAACCTCTGCACGCCATGATGTTTTTAGCAATTTGTTGGCATCGAAATATCCAGAAAGTTATGATTCATCCGTTCCTTCTGATTTGGTTTATTCAGGAACAAAGAAATTGACTGATAAAATACAAAATTCTCCAATTAATGCAGGTAAATTGGTGCTGTCTCCAACTAGAACCTATGCACCAATAATAAAAGAAATTTTAGATAATTATCGCTCAGAGATTCATGGAATGGTCCATTGCAGCGGAGGTGCTCAAACTAAAGTACTTCACTTTGTTGAGAATGTTCATATAATAAAGGACAAGCTTTTCGATTTGCCACCATTATTTAAACTGATTCATGAAGAATCGGGTACCGATTGGAAGGAAATGTACAAGGTATTTAATATGGGTCATAGAATGGAATTATATGTTGCCAAGGAACTAACTCAAAAGGTTATTGATATTTCAAAAAAATATAACGTAGAAGCGCAAATCATTGGCAGAGTAGAGTCGAGTGATTCCAAGAAGTTGACAATAAAAAGTGAATTCGGTGAATTTAATTACTAAGAAATGGATTTATTATATAAACTAGAAGGAGTTAAAGAACATTTCATAGAAGTGGGTAAACTTATAGTTGATCCAGATATTATTTCTGACATGAAACGATATGTGAAATTAACGAAAGAATATAAAGACCTTGAGGTAATCGTTCAAACATATGATGAATATAAGAATACGATTGAAAACATTACATCTTCGAAGGATTTGCTGGCCAATGAAACGGATGCTGAGTTCAAGGAAATGGCCAAAATGGAAATTGACGAATTATTAAAGAAGCAAGAGGAGTTAGAAGAAAAGATTAAGGTTCTTCTTATTCCAAAAGACGAGGAGGATGCTAAAAATGCAGTCATGGAAATTAGAGCAGGTACTGGTGGTGATGAGGCTAGTATATTTGTTGGAGATCTTTTTAGAATGTATTCAAAATATTGTGATAAGAAGGGTTGGAAAATTGAGATAGTTGACACAAGCCATGGTACTTCTGGTGGATACAAAGAAATTGTGTTCAATATTAGTGGTGCAGATGTTTATGGAATATTAAAGTATGAATCTGGTGTACATCGTGTTCAGCGTGTTCCGCAAACAGAGACTCAAGGACGTGTTCATACATCTGCAGTTGCAATTATTGTGCTTCCTGAAGCTGAAGAATTTGATATTGAAGTCAAAGACTCTGACCTTAAAGTAGATTCGTTTTGTTCATCTGGTCCAGGAGGTCAGTCAGTCAATACAACCTATTCCGCAATTAGAATCACCCATCTTCCAACAGGCGTAGTTGCACAATGTCAAGACCAGAAATCTAAATTGAAGAATTACGACAAGGCGCTCTCTGTTTTGCGGTCAAGAATTTATGAAATTGAGCTTCAAAAGAAGCTTGAAGCTGATGCTGAACAACGCAAAAACTTGGTTTCATCGAGCGACCGATCAGCAAAAATTAGAACCTACAATTATTCTCAAGGTAGAGTAACAGATCATAGAATCAACTTAACGTTGTACAACCTGTCAGGAATTATTGATGGCGATGTTGATGAGGTTATTCAGCCACTCCGAGCACACGATAATGCTGAGAAATTAAAATTTAGTGAAGCGGTATAAGCGATGAATCGACAAGAATTAATTCAACAGATTAAAAGTAAAAAATCATTTTTGTGCGTAGGCTTAGATTCCGATATAACTAAGATTCCGAAACATCTACTTGAATTAGATGATCCTATTTTTGAGTTTAATAAGGCGATTATCGATGCCACTAAGGATGTCGCAGTTGCCTATAAGCCGAACTTAGCATTTTATGAAAGTTTAGGGTCTGAAGGTTTGAAAAGTCTCGAGAAGACAATGGAATACATTCCATCCGAAATTTTCACTATTGCTGACGCCAAACGCGGTGATATAGGAAATACGTCTAAATTGTACGCGAGGGCATTTTTTGATAATATGAATTTCGATTCTGTTACTGTGGCACCCTATATGGGCCATGATTCGGTAAGTCCATTCTTCGAATTCGATAACAAGTGGGTAATTCTTTTAGCATTAACCTCTAATGAGGGTGCATTAGATTTTCAATTCCTTCAATTAGATGTAGATAAAAACAAATTGCATGAAAAAGTATTGCAGAAATCTCAGGAGTGGGGTACAACTGAAAATATGATGTATGTGGTTGGCGCAACCCGCGGTGAATCTATAGGAGAGGTTCGCAAGTTAATTCCAGACCACTTTCTCCTGGTTCCTGGCGTTGGGTCTCAAGGAGGAAGTCTTCAGGATACAGCCAAGTATGGATTAAATAAAGATTGTGGCCTTTTGGTAAATTCTTCCCGAGGAATCATTTATGCTAGTGATGGATTAGATTTTGCCGATAAGGCCAGAGAATGCGCAATTCAATTACAGAAGCAAATGGCTCATATTCTGTCGAAGGCAAATATCCTTTAGTCTTTCTCCGCTTCGTGCAATCGACAATAATAGAGTCTACCATATTTCTTTTCTTTGTAGAATAATGAAAGAAGAGCTTTTACATTATATCTGGAAGTTTCAACTGTTAAATTCTCTAGAGTTAACAACAAGTGCTGGAGATGTTATACAGGTCATAAAAACAGGAGAAAAGAACACTAATGCAGGTCCAGATTTCTTTAGTGGACAAATAAAGATAGGAAGAACTATTTGGGCAGGAAATATAGAGATTCATATAAATTCTTCTGATTGGAATAAGCACAAACACCATAACGACCCGGCCTATGATAATGTGATTTTGCACGTTGTATATAATCACGACACGGAGGTGTTCACCTCGAAAAATCGGCAAATACAAGTATTAGAATTGGCAAATTTAGTTGACAAAACCGTTTTCGAAAAGTATCAAGCATTAATCAGTAAACAAAGACAAATTCCTTGTCAACAGTTTTTGCCATCAATTGATGATTTTACACTGAAGAATTGGCAAGGTCGATTAGTTGTTGAACGATTAGAGAGCAAAACAAATGAAATTCTCAACTCTCTCCAAGAAACTGGTAATGATTGGGAAGAAACATTTTTTCGTTTGTTGGCTAAGAATTTTGGGTTCAAAGTAAATGCCTTGCCATTCGAGCAGGTTGCGAAAGCACTTCCGTATAAATATTTAAAGAAACATAACGACAATCTTTTCCAATTGGAGGCTTTGTTGTTAGGGCAGGCTGGATATCTAGAGGCGAATTTAGTTGACGATTATGCAATGAGTCTGCAAACGGAATATTGTTTTTTAAAGACAAAATTTAACTTGAAACCTATTGAGAATCATTTATGGAAAATGTTTAGGCTTCGGCCATCTAATTTTCCAACTATTCGGTTGGTCCAATTTGCAAAATTAATTCATGGTTCATCATATTTATTTTCGAATTGTGTTGAATCAAGTTCATTAAGAGAAGTCCGAAAATTATTAGATGTTCATCTTTCCGGTTATTGGGAAAATCATTTTCAGCTTGACAAGCCATCAGTAACTAGTTCTAAAACATTGGGTGAATCATCAGTTAATATATTGATAATAAATACGATAGTTCCTTTAATGTTTCAGTTTGGCAAAAGAAAGAACAAACCAGAAAGAATGGAAAAAGCACTGGAATTTCTTCACGAAATTAAGGCAGAAAAGAACTCAATTATATCAAATTGGGAAAGCAATGGAATTAAGGTGGAATCGTCCTTTGTTTCTCAAGCAATGATACATTTAAAAAATGAGTATTGCGACAAAGTAAGGTGTCTCGATTGTGTATTAGGAAATAAAATCCTAAAAGATTGATTTAGAAGTAGTCAATTCAAATCCTATATTTGCTAGCCAACGATGCTATTTAATTTTCAATATTTTAAAGAAGTTTACATTGCCTTTTTCATTCTGCTACTAATAATAGTGTTTGGCACAATGGGCTTTATGTTTGTCGAAGATTATACCTTCTCTGAAGCCTTTTACATGACCATCATTACGGTTTCAACCGTTGGGTTTTCTGAAGTAAGGGAATTATCTTCTTCAGGTAGATTGTTTACTTCACTGTTAATTATTACAAGTTTTGGTACATTTGCTTTTGCAGTAACCTCAATTACCAAATATTTGGCCAGTGGAGATTATAAAACGTATTTTAGAGACTATAAGGTGAATCAACAAGTAAACAAAATATCTAAGCACGTAATTATATGTGGTTATGGTCGAAATGGTAAACAGGCCGTAAAAACATTGATTGCGCATAAAACGCCATATATCATTGTCGAGAGTAACGGATCATTAATTGCTCAACTTCAATCTGAAGGTAAGCTTTACATTGAGGGAGATGCAACTGAAGAAGAGAATTTACTTAAGGCTGGGCTAGGTAAAGCAAAGGCATTAATTACAACCCTACCGAAAGATTCAGATAATCTTTTTGTAGTATTAACAGCTCGAGAACTTAATGCTAAACTGACAATTATTAGTCGCGCATCGGCAGATAATTCAGGACGAAAATTAAGAATAGCAGGTGCGGACAATTTTATAATGCCAGACAAGATTGGTGGCCAGCATATGGCAACATTAGTTGTTACGCCTGATGTTGTAGAGTTTTTAGACCATATATCGTTGCAAGGAAAGGCAGATGTAAATTTGGAAGAAATTACGTTTGACAATATTCCAGATGATTTTAAAGGCAGGACTATTAAGGAACTAAACTCCCGATATACCACAGGTTGCTCCATTATTGGTTTCAAATCGCTTGATGGTGATTATATAATTAATCCAAGTCCAGATTTACAATTAATAGAAGGGATTAAACTATTCGTATTAGGTAGTCCCGATCAAATTAAGGCTTTAAATAAGATCTTTAACGTATCGGTTTAGGATGAAGAAAATTCTTATTACTGGTTCAAATGGTCTTTTAGGCCAGAAAATAGTTTACAATTTACTAGAGAGAGAAAATTATAAAATTAAAATTATTGCTTCTGCGAGAGGGGAAAATCGGCTCAAAGAAAAAAATGGCTATGAGTTTGTTTCGCTTGATATAACTGATAAAGAATCTGTTAATCGTGTTTTTGATGTATACAAACCAAATGTTGTAGTTAATACAGCAGCTATGACTAATGTTGACCAGTGCGAAAGCGAGCGAGAAGCTTGTTGGGAGCTCAACGTTAATGCTGTTAAATATTTAGCAAAAGCATCTGAAACAATTGGAGCACATCTCATTCAGCTCTCGACCGATTTTGTTTTTGACGGTGAAAATGGACCTTATTCAGAAGGGGATGAACCAAATCCGTTGCATTATTATGCAGAGTCGAAGTTGGCATCGGAAAGAGTGTTGCAAGAATATGATATACAATGGTCAATTGCTCGTACAATTATTATCTATGGAATTGTAGATGATATGAGTAGGTCAAATTTGGTTCTTTGGGCTAAGAGTTCAATTGAAAATAAGCAAACGATTAACGTGGTAAACGATCAATATCGTTCACCAACGTTAGCTGAAGATCTTGCGGAAGGATGTATAATGATTGCAGAAAAAGAAGCTCAAGGTATATTTCATCTGTCTGGACCAGAAACTCATTGTATATTAGATTTAGTATATATGGTTGCGGATCACTACAATTTAGATAAAACGTTTATCAAGCCAATTACTTCTGCTAGTTTAAATCAAGCTGCTAAGCGTCCGCCTAAAACTGGTTTTGTAATCGATAAGGCAAAGTCAATTCTAGGATTTAACCCGGTAGGTTTCAGAGAAGGGATTAAGATACTTGAACAACAAATCAACGATAAGGCCAAATAATTTTATTTTTGAAATAATTAGAAATCAACAAGATATGGTAAGAAAAATATCATCATTAATTATTATGGCATTATTGCCTGTTATCACTTTTTCGCAGGAAGTTGCTGAAAAGTCTTGGGATGAAAAAATTAATGATGGGTTTGCTCCAATTGTAGCTTGGATGGCTGATAATATCTTTTTCGTTAAACCATTTTCTGTAATTGGGTTTGATGTACCGTTGGTTGTTTTATGGTTGGTAATAGGAGCATGTTTTTTTACTGTCTACATGGGTTTTATTAATATTAAGGGTTTTGTTCACGCTATTGGTTTGGTTAAAGGGGATTATGATGATCCAAATGACAAAGGTGAAGTATCACATTTTCAAGCCTTGGTAACGGCATTATCTGGTACGGTTGGGTTAGGAAATATAGCTGGTGTTGCAGTTGCTGTAACAACTGGTGGCGCAGGCGCAACATTTTGGATGATTCTTGCTGGGTTATTGGGGATGTCAACAAAATTTGTTGAATGTACACTTGGTGTAAAGTATAGACAGATAGACGAAAATGGTGCAGTTTCGGGAGGGCCGATGTATTATTTATCCGAAGGATTGAAGAAAAAGAATCTTGCGGGACTAGGTAAATTGCTGGCAGTCATGTTTGCAGTTCTATGCGTTGGAGGATCGTTTGGTGGTGGTAATATGTTTCAAGCCAATCAGGCTTTTGCTCAATTCTCTAGCATTGAAGCTTTTTCATTTTTTCAAGGTAATGGTTTTTGGTTTGGGGTAATTATCGCCATTTTAGTAGGGGTTGTTATTATAGGAGGTATTAAGAGTATTGCAAGTGTTACAGATAAAATAGTGCCTGTTATGGTAGGAGTTTACGTATTCAGTGCCTTGTTAATAATCGGTCTGAATATTGGAAATATAGGCGAAGCTTTTGGTCAAATTATTGGTGGAGCGTTCAATTTCGAAGCTGGTCTTGGCGGATTCTTAGGGATTCTTGTAGTAGGGTTTCAACGAGCAGCCTTTTCGAACGAGGCTGGTGTTGGGTCGGCTTCAATTGCTCATGCTGCAGCTAAAACAGATGAGCCGGTAAGCGAAGGGATTGTTGCTTTATTAGAACCATTTATTGATACCGTTGTAGTCTGTACAATGACAGCATTAGTTCTGATTTTTACAGGATATGGTTCCGACAATCAAGGGTTAGAAGGAGCTGCACTTACTTCTGCAGCTTTTGAAACTGGGCTCGGAAGCTGGGCTAAATATGTATTAGCCTTCGCAGCCGTTCTATTTGCTTTTTCAACTATGATATCTTGGTCGTATTATGGACTGAAGGCATGGACATATCTCCTTGGAGATTCTAAAGTAGCGGATTATTCTTACAAATTTCTATTCATGGTATTTATCGTGATTGGATCTTCTGTTTCGCTTGGTGCTGTAATGGACTTTTCTGATATGATGATACTTGGTATGGCATTTCCAAATATCTTCGGGTTATATTTTCTGGCTTCTGAAGTTAAAGAGGATCTGCACGACTATTTCTCAAGAATTAAATCTGGAGCGATAAAAAAGTTTAAGTAATCTTACGGAATTTCTAGAGTGGATGTCTGCTTGGAAAGATTATTTCTCATTTGATAAACGACAAAGAAACGGAGTAATTGTTCTGTTATTCCTTATAGTGTTAGCTGTCGCTGTTAGACTGGCTTTGCCTTTTTTGCAGAAGAATGAGATTGGGCCTCTTTCAGATTTTGAGAAACGAGTTCAAGATTTTGAGAATTCTAAGATTGATAATGATGACCCAATAGCTTCAGATCAGAGTCATGTTTTATTTGATTTTAATCCTAATCATTTGCCAAAAGAAAAATGGTTATTGCTCGGGTTAAAAGAATGGCAAGTTAAAGTGATATGCAATTACGAAGCAAAAGGTGGTTCCTTCCGAACAAAAGCGGACGTTAAAAAGATTTATGGAATAAAGGAGGAGTTGTATCAAAAACTTGAACCGTTTATTAAGATTCCAGAATCAGAGGACAAAACATCTAAAGCTAATTCAAAAAGTGAATTTGCACTTTTTCAATTCAATCCTAATCATTTACCTGAAGCTAAGTGGAAAATACTCGGTTTAAAAGACTGGCAGATTAGAATCATTTACAATTTTGAATCAAAAGGAGGCGAGTTTAGAGCGAAAGAAGATGTCGGTAAAATATATGGGATAAAACCAGAGCTTTACGAGAAGTGGAAACCTTACATAGTAATACCGGGTGACGAAATGGTAGTTAAAGTACAGTTAACGAGCTCATCTAAACTAATCGATTTGAAGTCATCGAACTTCAAAGGGTTAAAAGATGTCTCTTATTATCAAGAACATAATTATTATAAGTATACTATTGGCGAGGCACATGATCAAGAAGATGCTAAGCTAATATTGGCGAAAGCGAAAAGTGCTGGGTTCGATTCTGCATTTTTAGTTGCATTTAAAAATGGTCGGAAGGTTCCAATTAAAAAAGCATTTAATAATTCGAAGAAAACAGCTTACAGGAAGAATTTAAAAGAAGCGGTAGAATTAAATTCAGCAGATTCTTCCTTATTGATAACTATTTATGGAATTGGTCCAACTTTTGCGCAAAGAATCCTTAAACTACGATATAGATTTGGAGGTTTTTTAGAAATGGTTCAGCTAAAAGATGTTTATGGAATAACAGATGAAAATTATTCTAAGATTTCAGAACAACTTACTTTAGATACGTCTAAAATGATTAAGATTAATATTAATGAATGCGGTTGGGGGAGGTTGGTTGGCCATCCTTATATCAGTAAAAATGCGGCTAATGGGATAATCAATTATAGGAAGCAGCATGGCCATTATAGTAAGATAGATGATATTAAGGGTTCCGATTTGGTCAACGAGGAACTATTCCTTAAAATTGCACCCTATCTAAAAACAGAGTAAATATGGATTTTTCGCTTACAGAGAACCAAACAATGATTCAGCAAATGGTAAGAGATTTTGCTGAAAAGGAAATTCGTCCAAATATGATGAAATGGGATGAATCTCAGGAATTTCCTATTGAAGTATTTAAAAAATTGGGTGATTTAGGTTTAATGGGCGTTCTGGTTCCTGAAGAATATGGTGGTTCAGCAATGAGCTACGATGAATACATAGTTGTCGTGTCTGAGATAGCAAGAGTTTGTGGTTCCATTGGTTTATCTGTTGCTGCTCATAATTCATTGTGTACTGGTCACATTATGTACTTTGGTAATGATGAGCAAAAGAAAAAATGGTTACCGAAATTAGCTACAGCTGAGCATATTGGGGCTTGGGGTTTGACAGAAACTGGTACAGGTTCCGATGCTGGAGGAATGGCAACTGTTGCAGTTGAAGATGGCGATGATTACATAATAAATGGATCAAAAAACTTCATCACTCATGCCATTTCAGGTGATATTGCTGTTGTTATTGTGCGCACAGGAAAGAAAGGTGATTCTCATGGAATGACGGCTTTTGTAATTGAAAAAGGAACACCTGGTTTCTCAGGTGGGAAGAAAGAAGATAAATTAGGAATGCGTGCGTCTGAAACAGCTTGTCTGTTTTTTGATGATTGTAGAGTGCCAAAGGCCAATATTTTGGGTAAAGTCGGGGATGGTTTTATTCAAGCAATGAAAATACTTGATGGCGGCCGTATTTCAATTGGCGCACTCGGATTAGGAATAGCTAAAGGTGCCTTAGATTGTTCAATTAAATATTCAAAAGAAAGAGAGCAATTTGGAAAACCTATTTCTCAGCACCAAGCAATTGGGTTTAAGTTAGCTGATATGGCTACAGAAGTAGAAGCTGCTGAATTAATATTATATCAGGCTGCTTATTTAAAAAATAATAATTTACCGGTAGTTAAAGTTTCTGCGATGGCGAAATACTTAACTTCAGAAGTAGCAGTAAGAAATTCTAATGAAGCAGTTCAAATTCATGGCGGTTACGGATATACAAAGGAGTATCCTGCAGAAAAGTTTTATAGAGATTCGAAATTATGTACTATAGGTGAAGGAACTTCAGAAATTCAGAAGTTGGTTATTTCTAGAGAATTATTGAGAGAATAGTTTTTCATAGAGAAGAAAATTATATATTTGCAGCCCAATAAACTTGAAAACATGTTAATAGTACCAGTAAAAGAAGGAGAAAACATCGAAAGAGCGCTTAAAAAGTACAAGAAGAAATTTGATCGTACAGGTGTGATTAAGCAACTACGAGCGCGTAAGCAGTTCGATAAGCCTTCTGTTGTTATGCGTAAGCAAAAATTGAAAGCAATTTATGTAAATAAAGTTCATGGAGATTTGGCTTAATTAACGAAACAAATTTTAAAATACATCGTAAAAAAGGAAGCCATGGTTTCCTTTTTTTATGCCTAAATTTAAGTTCTACAAGTATTTAGAGTTTGAGAAACGATTTTCGAAACATACCCTTGTATCTTACAAAATAGATTTAGAACAATTTCATACTTTCATAGAAAAGGAATTCGAATTAACAGATTTACTTAAAGTTAAGCACCAATTTGTCCGAACATGGATTGTGAGTGTAATGAATCAGGGACTTTCGGCCAAATCGGTTAATCGAAAGATTTCTTCGCTTCGCTCGTTCTACAAGTTTTTGAAGCGTCAAGGTTTGATTAGTGAAACACCAATGACTAAAATAACCCCTCCTAAACAATCGAAACGATTACCTGTTTTTGTTGAGAAATCAAGTATGCTTGAACTCTTAGATTCAAACGAATTTGGAGAAGGATTTGTGGCAGAAAGAGATAGATTGATATTAGAGTTGCTTTATTCTCTTGGAATCCGGTTGTCAGAGTTAATAAACATTAAAGAGACTGACATCAATTATCAAAATAACACCATCAAGGTTTTAGGAAAAAGAAATAAAGAGCGAATTATACCTTTTACAAAAGAGCTAAATAAATCGTTGATAAAGTATAGAGAAATTAAAATCAAACATAATTTAAATAAAGAATTTTTGTTGTGCACAGAAAATAACAAAAAACTATACGAAAAACTTGTCTATCGTGTAGTGAATCATTACCTTAGTTCTGTGTCAACTTTATCAAAGAAGAGTCCACATATATTGAGACATACTTTTGCAACACATATGCTCAATAATGGTGCAGATTTAAATTCTATTAAAGAGCTATTAGGTCACGCGAATTTATCAGCAACTGAGGTTTATACGCATAATACATTTGACAAACTAAAATCGATTTACAAACAAGCTCATCCAAGAGCATAAATTATATTATATATGAAAGTTACAGTTCACGCCATTCATTTCGATGCAGATAAAGAGTTAGTTAATTTTATTAATGAAAAAGTAAATAAGTTAGAACATTTTTACGATGGATTAATGGGTGGAGAAGTGTTTTTACGAGTAGAAAAAGCTGATGACAATCAAAACAAAGTAGCGGAGATTAAATTACAATCACCAGGGAAAGAGTTGTTTGCAAAACGACAATGTAAGTCTTTCGAAGAAGCAGTGGACACAGCTTTGGAGGCAGTTAAGAGTCAGTTGAAAAAGCATAAAGAAAAGCAACGTTCAGTTTTAACATAGACAGAATACAAAAACAGAAGAAACCCATAGCGTTTTCCTTTGTTTTATCAAGATTAGTTTTTTACATTTGCAGACCCTTAAAAATAGGGTCTGTTTTTTTTTGCCTCAAAACTTAAATTAACAGCAATGCCGATGTAGCTCAGTTGGCCAGAGCAGCTCACTTGTAATGAGCATGTCGGGGGTTCGAATCCCTCCATCGGCTCAGTTTTACGAAAGTAAAATCGTTCTTTAAAAAATTAAAAGCTGGGGAAATACTCAAGCGGTCAACGAGGACAGACTGTAAATCTGTTGGCTTCGCCTTCGTAGGTTCGAATCCTGCTTTCCCCACTCAAAAAATATTAAAAGCGGAAGTAGCTCAGTTGGTAGAGCATCAGCCTTCCAAGCTGAGGGTCGCGAGTTCGAATCTCGTCTTCCGCTCTTAATTGATACTTGAGAGGTCGGCTAACGTTGACGTTAAGTCGTTAGTTTTAAGCCGATGTAGCTCAGGGGTAGAGCGTTTCCTTGGTAAGGAAGAGGTCAGGGGTTCAATTCCCCTCATTGGCTCTTGGTAATGTACATTAGTAATATATAAAATAAATAGTTCAATTAAATAATAATTAGTCATGGCAAAAGAAAATTTTGATCGTTCAAAACCACACTTAAATATTGGTACCATCGGTCACGTTGATCACGGGAAAACTACTTTAACTGCAGCAATTACAACAGTTTTAGCATCTAAAGGGTTTTGCGAAGTAAAAGATTTCGCTGCAATCGATAACGCACCAGAAGAAAAAGAAAGAGGTATTACTATCAATACTTCTCATGTAGAATATGCAACTGCGAATAGACATTATGCTCATGTTGATTGTCCAGGTCACGCAGATTATGTAAAAAACATGGTTACTGGTGCTGCTCAAATGGATGGCGCTATTCTTGTTTGTGCTGCTACTGATGGTCCAATGCCCCAAACTAGAGAACATATCTTACTAGCTCGTCAGGTAGGAGTTCCTGCTTTAGTCGTTTTCATGAATAAAGTGGATATGGTTGATGATGAAGAGTTATTAGAATTAGTTGAGATGGAAATTAGAGAATTACTTTCTTTCTATGACTATGATGGGGACAATGCTCCTATAATTGCAGGTTCTGCCCTTGGTGGATTAAATGGAGATGCTAAATGGGTTGACTCTATTATGGAATTAATGGATGCTGTTGATGCACATATTCCACTTCCTCCAAGAGATGTTGATAAAGATTTCTTAATGCCAATTGAAGATGTATTCTCAATCACTGGACGTGGAACAGTTGCCACCGGTAGAATTGAGGCAGGTGTTGCAAATACTGGTGATAACGTTGATATTATTGGAATGGGTGATGAAAAGTTGTCTTCAACTGTTACTGGAGTTGAAATGTTTAGAAAAATTCTTGACAGAGGAGAGGCAGGAGATAATGTAGGTATCTTATTAAGAGGTATAGAGAAGACTGACATTAGAAGAGGAATGGTAATCTGCAAACCAGGTTCTGTTCAACCGCATACTGAATTTACGGCTGAAGTTTATATCTTGAAAAAAGAAGAGGGTGGACGCCACACTCCGTTTCATAACAAATACAGACCACAGTTTTATCTAAGAACGACGGATGTTACGGGTGAGATATTCTTAGAAGAAGGAAGAGAAATGGTGATGCCAGGTGATAACCTTACAATTACTGTTAAGCTAATCAACCCAGTAGCGATGGATGCTGGATTGAAATTCGCGATACGTGAAGGTGGCAGAACAGTAGGTGCTGGTCAGGTTACGAAGATTATTAAGTAATAGTAACTGAATAATTAAGGAGACGGCAGGAGTCTCTAGACTCCTGCCAAATCTGCTTAACTACGGGTGTAGCTCAGTTGGTAGAGCAGTGGTCTCCAAAACCGAAGGTCGTGAGTTCGAATCTTACCACCCGTGCAATTAAATAAAAATAAAAATGGCAGGTTTAGTTAGATATGTTGAAGAAGTAGTAGACGAATTGAAAAACAAAACGTCTTGGCCAACATGGGCGGAATTACAAAGTAGTTCTATTATTGTTTTGGTAGCTACCTTTATTACTGCAGCAATTATTTTTGGTATGGATTCAGGATTCAAAATCTTGATTTCTGACGGTGTATATTCTTTGTTTAAATAGTATTGAGAATGGCTGAAACAGCAAACGATATAACAAAAAAATGGTACGTAATAAGGTCTATTAGTGGAAAAGAAAGAAAAACTAAAGATTTTATTGAGTTAGAGATTAACAGGAATAAGCTCTCAGCTTATGTTGATCAGATACTTATTCCTACAGAAAAAGTTTATCAAATACGTAATGGCAAAAAGATTAGTAAAGAAAAGAATTTCTTTCCCGGTTATATTTTGATTGAAGCAGCGCTTGTTGGAGAAGTTCCCCACGTAATAAGAAACGTAACTAATGTTATCGGTTTCTTAGGAGCTGAAAAGAGAGGAGAGCCAATGCCACTTCGTCAATCTGAAGTAAATAGAATTTTAGGTAAAGTTGATGAACTAGCTGATAGTGAAGAAGAGGTTAACATACCGTATATTGTTGGTGAAACCGTTAAAGTAATTAACGGGCCATTCAACAGCTTCTCTGGAACAATAGAAGAGATTAACAAAGAGAAAAAGAAATTAAAAGTTAGCGTAAAGATATTTGGGCGTAAGACTCCTGTTGAATTAGGCTATATGGAAGTAGAAAAAGAATAATTAATAATTAGGAGTTACGATAGATATACGTAACGTACGAACTAAAATTTTTATAATGGCGAAAGAAATTTCAGGACTAATCAAGTTACAGATTAGAGGTGGTGCAGCAAATCCATCTCCCCCAGTAGGTCCTGCACTTGGTGCAAAAGGGGTAAATATTATGGAATTCTGCAAGCAGTTTAACGGAAGGACTCAAGATAAACCAGGAAAAGTATTACCTGTAGTAATTACTGTTTTTACAGATAAGTCTTTTGAGTTTGTTATCAAAACCCCACCAGCAGCTGTCCAAATTAAGGAGGCTCTAAAATTGAAATCGGGTTCTGCGGAATCGAATCGTATTAAAGTTGGAAATATTACTTGGGATCAAGTAAAGGTTATCGCTGAAGATAAGATGCAAGATTTAAATGCTTTTACTATCGATTCAGCAATGGAAATGGTAGCTGGTACTGCAAGAAGTATGGGTGTTAATGTAAAGGGCAAGAAGCCTGTAAGCTAAATCGGAGGACTTAATTATGGGAATTTCAAAAGCAAGAAAATCAGTATTGGCTAAATACGATTCAGAAAAATTACATACTGTGGCTGAAGCGACACAAGTAATCAAAGATATTACAACAACTAAATTTGATGCTACTGTAGATGTTGCGATTAAATTAGGGGTTGATCCAAGAAAAGCGAATCAAATGGTTCGTGGAATCTGTACTCTTCCTCACGGAACGGGTAAAAATGTGAAAGTATTAGTATTATGTACTCCGGATAAAGAAGCTGAAGCTAAAGAAGCAGGGGCTGATTATGTTGGATTAGACGAATACATCGAAAAAATTAAAGGTGGATGGACCGATGTCGATGTTATTATTACCATGCCTTCTGCAATGGGTAAAGTTGGAGCTCTAGGTCGCGTTTTGGGACCAAGAGGATTGATGCCTAACCCAAAAACTGGAACAGTAACTATGGAAGTAGGAAAAGCTGTGAAGGATGTAAAAGGCGGAAAAATTGACTTTAAAGTTGATAAATTTGGTATCATCCACTCAGTAATTGGAAAAGCATCTTTCGATGCTCAAAAGCTGACTGAAAACGCAAGTGAACTGTTACAAACCATAATTAAATTAAAACCGTCATCGGCTAAAGGTACATATGTGAGAAGTGTGTCTTTTTCAAGTACGATGAGTCCTAGTGTGAAAGTTGAACCTAAGTCTATTGAAGCTTAATCAGCCGAGGCATTATAAATTTTATAATTATGAATAAATTAGAAAAAAACGAATTCATCGATAGTTTAGCTGCAAAGCTAACTGATGCAAAAACGTTCTATTTAACTGATATTGCAACTCTTGATGCGGAAGCTTCATCCAAATTGAGAAGACTTTGTTTTAATAAACAAGTTAGCATGCAAGTTGTTAAAAATACATTGCTTAAAAAGGCAATGGAGCGCGTTGAAGGTAAAAATTATGAAGAATTGTTCGGCACTTTGAAGGGCAATACATCTATAATGTTTACCGATGTAGCAAATGCACCAGCAAAACTTATCAAAGAGTTCAGAAAGAAAAATGATAAACCATTGTTAAAAGGAGCCTTCGTTGAAGAATCTATTTACATTGGTGAAGATAACTTAGACACGTTGGCTAGCTTGAAATCTAAAGAAGAGTTAATTGGCGACATCATTATGTTACTTCAATCACCAGCTAAAAATGTAATTTCTGGTTTACAATCAGGAGGAAATACATTGTCTGGCTTGGTGAAAACCTTATCAGAAAGATAAATTAATTTTAATAGTAAAAACACAATTTAATACTTATAAAAATGGCAGATTTAAAAAAGTTCGCTGAAGATTTAGTTAACCTTACAGTAAAAGAAGTTAACGAGTTAGCTGAAATATTAAAAGATGAGCATGGTATAGAGCCAGCTGCGGCAGCTGTTGCAGTAGCTGCTCCAGGTGCAGGTGGTGACGCTGGTGCAGAAGAAGACAAGTCAGAGTTTGATGTAATACTTACAGCGGCTGGTGGTTCTAAACTAGCGGTAGTTAAATTAGTAAAGGAGCTTACGGGTCTTGGACTTAAAGAAGCAAAGGGATTAGTTGACGGAGCTCCTAGCGCTGTAAAAGAAGGTATAGCCAAAGACGAAGCAGAAGCTTTGAAAAAGCAACTTGAAGAAGCAGGAGCTGAAGTTGAGCTTAAATAAGCCCTCTTTAATGCATTTATAGAAATGGTTTAGACCCTATTGGGTCTAAACCCTTTTTAGTTTAGTAATAATTTTAATTTTCAACTTAATCTTCCAATAAATGGATACTAGCGTTAAATCAGAAAGAATAAGTTTCACTTCAGTTAAAAACCCACTTGATTTTCCAGATTTCTTGGATATCCAAGTAAAGTCTTTTCAGGATTTCTTCCAATTGGAAACAACTCCTGAAAATAGAGAAGACGAAGGGCTTTTTAAGGTATTTAGTGAGAATTTCCCAATTACCGATTCCAGAAACAACTTCGTATTAGAATTTCTTGATTATTTCGTAGATCCACCGAGATACGGGATGGCAGAATGTATCGAGCGTGGTTTAACATACAGCGTTCCATTAAAGGCTAAATTGAAACTATATTGTACAGATCCCGAGCATGAGGATTTCGAAACAATTGTACAGGATGTCTATTTAGGGACTATCCCTTACATGACTCCAAAGGGTTCGTTTATTGTGAATGGAGCAGAGCGTGTTGTTGTATCGCAACTACACCGTTCTCCTGGAGTATTTTTCGGACAAAGCTTCCATGCCAATGGAACTAAGCTTTATTCTGCGAGAGTGATTCCTTTTAAAGGCTCTTGGATTGAATTTGCTACCGATATTAATGGTGTGATGTTCGCATACATCGACCGTAAAAAGAAACTACCTGTAACTGCACTGCTAAGAGCAATTGGTTACGAAAGTGATAAAGATATCCTTGAGATATTTGGTCTTGCTGATGAAATTAAGGTATCTAAAGCTGGCATTAAAAAAGTAGTAGGAAGAACGCTTGCAGCAAGAGTTCTAAAATCATGGTTCGAAGATTTCGTAGATGAAGATACTGGAGAAGTGGTATCAATCGAAAGAAACGAAGTTATCGTAGATCGTGAGACCGTTATTGAAAAAGAACACGTTGATTTAATTGCTGATTCCGGTTCTAAAACAATCCTTCTTCATAAAGAAGATGTTAACACTGGAGATTACTCAATTATTTACAATACACTTCAAAAAGATCCTTCGAATTCCGAGATAGAAGCCGTAGAGCATATCTATAGGGTTCTTCGTAACGCTGAGCCACCAGACATTGAAACAGCACGTGGTATTATCGATAAATTATTTTTCTCTGATAAGAGATATGATTTGGGAGAAGTTGGTCGTTTTAGAATCAACAAGAAATTAAAATTAGATATTGATATCGAAATTAGAATTCTTACAAAAGAAGATATCATTTGTATTATCAAGTATCTTATCGAGTTAGTAAACTCCAAGACAGATGTTGATGATATTGATCACTTAAGTAATAGACGTGTTAGAACCGTTGGTGAGCAATTATATAATCAGTTTGGTGTAGGTCTTTCAAGAATGGCGAGAACTATTCGAGAGAGGATGAACGTTAGAGATAACGAGGTGTTTACACCAATCGATTTAATTAATGCTAAAACTTTATCTGCGGTAATTAATTCTTTCTTCGGAACAAATCAATTATCACAGTTTATGGACCAAACAAATCCACTTTCTGAGGTAACTCACAAACGTAGATTGTCAGCTCTAGGGCCTGGCGGTTTATCAAGAGAAAGAGCTGGTTTCGAGGTACGTGATGTGCACTATACTCATTACGGTCGCCTATGCACCATTGAAACACCTGAAGGTCCAAATATTGGATTGATTTCTTCACTTTGTGTTTTCGCAAAAGTGAATAAATTAGGCTTTATTGAAACCCCTTATCGTACGGTAAGTGGTGGTAAGGTAAACTTAAAGAATAATGATATAATTTACCTAAGTGCAGAAGAAGAAAATGAGCAAACGATTGCTCAGGCTAATGCGCCGATAAGTGATTCAGGAGATTTTGCAAAAGAAAAGATTAAAGCTAGATTCGAAGGTGACTTTCCTATTACTGGTCCGGAGGATGTTACTTTGATGGATGTTGCACCTAATCAAATTGCTTCAATAGCAGCTTCTTTGATACCTTTTCTTGAGCATGATGATGCAAATAGGGCTCTTATGGGATCAAATATGCAGCGTCAAGCAACACCATTAATGAGAGCAGAATCTCCAGTTGTTGGAACAGGTCTTGAAGGCCCAGTTGCAAGAGATTCTCGAGTATTAATTAATGCTGAAGGCACAGGAGTTATTCATTATGTTGATGCTGACGAAATTATTGTTAAGTATAACAGAAGTGAAGATGATAAATTAGTTAGCTTCGGTGATGATTTTATATCTTATCCATTAACTAAATTCTCAAAAACTAATCAGAATACCTGCATAAACTTGCGTCCGATTGTTAAAAAAGGCGAGAAAGTTACAAATGGCCAAGTATTAAGTGAAGGCTATGCTACGCAAGGCGGAGAATTAGCTTTAGGTAGAAATCTGAAAGTTGCATTTATGCCTTGGAACGGTTACAATTTTGAGGATGCAATTGTAATTTCTGAAGATGTTGTAAGAAATGATATTTTCACTTCTCTTCATATTACAGAACATACTCTTGAGGTTAGAGATACTAAACGCGGAACAGAAGAGTTAACAGCAGATATTCCAAACGTAAGTGAAGAGGCAACAAAAAACCTTGATGAAAACGGG
>CAJQPE010000051.1 GCA_905480125.1 uncultured Flavobacteriales bacterium
GAAGAGGCACAAGCCAAACTAGAAGCAGAAGCAGCCCAGAAAGCAGAGCAAGAAAGATTAGCTCGCGATTCTGAAGCAAATAGATTAGCGGAAGAAGCAGCGGCAAAACAAGCAGCGGAAGAGGCACAAGCCAGACTAGAAGCAGAAGCAGCCCAGAAAGCAGAGCAAGAAAGATTAGCTAAAGTTACTGAACAAAAATCTAAAAAATCGGGCGGATTATTTAGTAAATTTTTCTCGAAAGACAAATTAGATAAAGGTCTAGAGAAATCGAAAGAAAGTCTTTTCACGAAATTAACTAGAGCTGTTGCGGGTAAATCTAAGGTTGATGAAGATGTTCTTGATGATCTGGAAGAAGTTCTTATTACATCTGACGTCGGTGTTAATACCACGCTGAAAATTATTGAACGAATAGAGGCGCGTATTTCTAAAGAGAAATATCTTGGTACTAGTGAGTTAAAGGAAGTTCTTAGAGATGAAATTGCGGCCCTTTTAGAGGAGAGCAGTGGAATAGAAACGAAAATAACAATACCAGATACTTCTTCTGAACCATACGTTATTATGGTCGTAGGGGTTAATGGAGTAGGTAAAACAACTACTATTGGTAAGTTAGCTCATCAGTTTAAGCAGTCAGGTAAATCTGTTTTATTAGGCGCTGCAGACACGTTTAGAGCAGCTGCAGTTGATCAGCTAATTATTTGGTCAGAAAGAGTGGGTGTGCCGATTGTTCAACAAGGTATGAATGCCGATCCAGCTTCGGTCGCTTTTGATACGCTGCAATCAGCAAAGGCCCAAGATTCCGATGTTGTAATTATTGATACAGCGGGAAGACTTCACAATAAGGTTGGTTTAATGAATGAGCTCACTAAGATTAAAACGGTCATGAGTAAAATAATCCCAAATGCGCCTCATGAGATTTTATTGGTTCTAGATGGCTCTACTGGCCAAAATGCATTTGAACAAGCTAAACAGTTTTCAATAGCCACAGATATAAATGCTCTAGCTGTTACAAAATTAGATGGAACGGCCAAAGGGGGAGTCGTGATTGGTATTTCAGATCAATTTCAAATACCGGTTAAATATATTGGTGTTGGCGAAGGAATGGAGGACTTGCAAGTGTTTAATAGAAAAGAATTTGTTGATTCATTCTTTAAGTAGAAATTTATGAAGACTAAAACACTTAAAAAAAATAAGGTAAACGTTATCACTCTGGGATGTTCGAAAAATATTTTTGATTCGGAGGTTTTAATGGGGCAATTAAAAGCGAATAATTTCGAAGTTGAGCATGAATCTGTAAAGAAAGATTCAGCAATTGTTATTATAAATACTTGTGGTTTTATTGATAATGCTAAGCAAGAATCAATTGATACGATTTTAGCTTGTGCAGAAGCAAAAGACCGTGGTGAAATTGATAAGCTTATTGTTACGGGCTGTCTTTCGGAAAGGTATAAACCGGAACTTGAAAAAGAAATCGGTAACGTTGACGATTTCTTTGGAACTAAAGATTTGCCTAGACTATTGAAGACACTAAAAGCAGATTACAAACAAGAATTAGTAGGGGAGCGCATGCTAACGACTCCACGACATTATGCTTATTTTAAAATTGCTGAAGGTTGCGATAGGCCGTGTTCTTTTTGTGCAATACCGTTAATGAGAGGGAAGCATGTTTCAACTCCGATAGAGCAGTTGGTTTCTAGTGCAAAAGACCTAGCAAAGGAAGGTACTAAAGAGCTAATTCTCATAGCCCAAGATTTGACTTATTACGGATTAGATATATATAAAAAGAGAAATCTTGCTGAATTATTACGACAACTTTCTGATGTCGAAGGAATTGAATGGATTCGTTTGCACTATGCCTTTCCAACGGGATTTCCAATGGATGTGCTAGACGTTATGAATGAAAGAGATAATATATGCTTATATCTAGATATACCTTTGCAACATGCCTCAGACAACATGCTTAAGGCAATGCGGAGAGGCACTACAAAGGAAAAAACTACTACGCTTGTTAATAAATTTAGAAGTAAAGTTCCTGGTATTGCAATTCGAACAACTTTGATTACTGGTTATCCAGGAGAAACAGAGCAGGATTTTCAAGAAATGTATAGTTGGGTTGCAGAAATGAAATTTGATCGTTTAGGTGTATTTCCATATTCTCATGAAGAAAATACACATGCATTTAATTTTGATGATGACGTTCCCGAAGAAGTGAAACAAGAACGTGCTGAATCAATAATGGATTTACAGTCCAGTATTTCTTTTGATCTAAATCAAAAGAAAGTAGGTAAAACTTTCAAGGTGCTTTTTGATAGGGTAGAAGGAGATTCATTTATTGGGAGAACACAACACGATTCTCCTGAAGTTGATAATGAGGTGCTTGTGCCTAAATTAGACTATATTCGTATCGGAGATTATGCTAATGTTGAAATCGAAAAAGCAGACTTTTATGATCTTTATGGAAAGATTGTTCGGTAGTTCTCGATTTAATTTAAATTCGATTTTTATATCGGTTTTAATTATTGGATTTTCCTTGCAGTCATTTTCTCAAATGACCACTCGGGAAATGGATAATTTTAAAAAAATATCTAAGGCAAAAAAGAAAAAAGAAAAGCAAAAAGGGCCTTCTATTAATACAAAAAAGCGATCTTCTTCGCCTAAAAAGACAAGGCAAAAAAAATCGGGTTTTACAAAAAAGCGCTACAAGATATCCTATATTCTTCGTGAGGAATATCTCATGAATATTTCTGCATAAAACTATCCTAAGCAGCATCGTTTCTTATTTTTGTATATGCGAAAAATTGAATTAGCATATAAAGACATAGGGTATTTCTACAAATTTGTTCTCGATTATTTGGAAGAGAAAGAAATCTTAAAGTCTTTTTATAAATACTCCGTTTCTCTTGAAGCATTCAAACAGGTAATTGACGATAAAAAGAAGGACAAAACAAACAGGGATCTCTTAGTCGAAGTTTTAGAAAGTCAAAATGAAGAGCATGCGCTAAACTATAGTCTGGTTCAAGAAAACATTAAACTTCTCGTTAAGAAAAACACATTTACAATAACAACTGGTCACCAGTTATGTATTGCCGGTGGACCATTATATTTCATATATAAGGTTATTAGTGTCCTTAAACTTTGTAAAACGCTCGAAAAAGAGTATCCAGATAATAATTTTGTCCCAATATTTTGGCTTGCTTCAGAAGATCATGGAGAAGGTGAAATTTCTAAAATTAATATTTTTGGTAAATCATTCGAATGGGAGCATTCAGAAAAAGGAGCTAGCGGTAAAAGGGCTGCTGTTTCATATTCTAAAATTGACTCTGAGCTTAGAGAATTATTTAATGAAGATGATAAAGCCCAAGAAATTCTAAATATTTTTACCGAGTCTTATTCGGAAGCTAAAGACCTTACCCAGGCAACTCGTTCATATTTGTACAAACTTTTTGGTGAATATGGTCTTGTAGTGATAGATGGAGATGATATAAAGCTAAAACAAGAATTTGCTTCTATAATGAAGGATGAGTTATTGAATTCATCTACTAAGCAAAAAGTTAATGAAACAATTGCCAGATATGGCGAGAACTATAAAATTCAGGCAAATGTTCGGAAAATCAATCTATTTTATCTCGGCAATAATTTACGTGAAAGAATTGTAAAAGAAGGTCTGTATTATAAAGTTCTTAATACTGAATTGCATTTTTCAGAAGCAGATATTTTGAAAGAAATTGATTCTCACCCAGAACGATTTAGTCCTAATGTGCTAACAAGGCCATTGTTTGAGGAGATAATATTGCCAAATCTAGCTTATGTTGGTGGACCGGGTGAATCAGCATATTGGATGCAACTTAAATCAATTTTCGAATACCATAATATTAACTATCCAATGGTCATCCTCAGGGATTCTGTTCAGTGGATTGATATGGTTTCACAACAGAAACTCAAGAAAATAGGTATCGATATTCAACAAATATTCCAATCAATTGACAAATTAGAACAGCTATATATAAGGACAAATGCAACTTTGTTTTCAAGGGAGAAGTACTTGAAACAATTGAATGTATTATTTGAGGGGCTATCGCAAGATATTTCGAAAGTAGATCAATCACTATTACGAACTGTAATGGGGGAGAAGGTTAGGTTTGAGCAAGGCCTTGAAAATCTTGTAGGAAAGACGAATAAAGCTATTAAACTTAAACATGAAGTTGAATTAAACCAACTCAGAAAACTAAAAGAAAAGTTGTTTCCTAATGATGGTCTGCAAGAACGTTACGATAACATTATTCCTTTATATAGTATATATGGTAAAGATCTGATACAACTGCTTATAGATAATCTTAATGTTCTTGATAAGAAGTTTACGGTTCTGCTAGAAGATTAAAATTAATTTTTGAAGACTTTTTTCTGGATTAGAAATAACCTTCATTAAATATGTTGGGGCCGTTTAATTTGATTTGTATGATGTAATACTGTGGAACGTTTTTTTATTAATTAACAGATCAAACTATTTGTAAAACTCAAATGTTAAATCATCGCTATTATTTAAAACCGAAATATGGCTGTATTAATTAGTTAAGAAGGTGAAAGTTGTAAAAAATCAAATTTTTATTAACAAAACTTAATCAAATTGTGAACATCTGTGCCCTTTAATTGGTGTTAAAAACTATTTGGTTGTTTTGGTAGTGTATTCATTGCTATAATTACATTTGTGTTCTATGCAGGAAATGATTTTAATTCTTGATTTTGGTTCACAATACACACAGCTAATCGCACGAAGAGTAAGAGAATTGAATGTATATTGTGAAATTCATCCGTATAATGATTTTCCGAATATAACAGAAAATGTTAAAGGGGTAATTCTTTCTGGGAGTCCTTTTTCTGTGCGGGGTAATGACGCTCCTATTCCAGACTTGACTAATATTAAAGGTAAGTTGCCATTATTAGGTGTTTGTTATGGCGCTCAGTTTTTAGCAGACAATTTTGGTGGAAGTGTTGAGGCTTCTAATACAAGAGAGTACGGTAGGGCTAACTTATCTTTTGTAGATGGCGAATCTCAATTGTTCAAGGATATCCCGCAAGGTTCTCAGGTTTGGATGTCTCATGCCGATACAATTACTCAGCTGCCGCATAATTGCAAAGTTGTAGCAAGTACAAATGATGTTGCTAATGCAGGATATGAAATTGAAGGCGAGACAACGTATGCAATTCAATTTCATCCAGAAGTTTATCATAGTTCGGACGGGTTGCAGCTATTAACAAATTATGTGGTCGGGATTTGCGGGTGCAGCCAAGATTGGACTCCAGATTCATTTGTAGATACAACTGTAGCGGCGTTAAAAGAGAAATTAGGAAAGGATAAAGTCGTTTTAGGCCTTTCCGGTGGAGTAGATTCTACAGTTGCTGGTGTTATACTGCATAAAGCAATCGGAGCAAATCTATATTGCATATTTGTGGATAATGGTTTACTCAGAAAAAATGAGTTCGAATCAGTATTAGAACAATATAAGCATTTAGGATTAAATGTAAAGGGCGTTAATTCAAAGTCTCGCTTTTATGATGAGCTAAAAGGAGAATCTGACCCTGAGGCAAAAAGAAAAATTATTGGGCGTGTATTTATTGAAGTATTTGATGATGAGTCTCACCTAATTGAAGATGTAAGTTGGTTAGCACAAGGTACAATTTATCCGGATATAATAGAATCAATATCTGTAAAAGGCCCATCTGCAACCATTAAATCTCACCATAATGTTGGAGGGTTGCCTGATTATATGAAACTTAAAGTAGTTGAACCTCTTAGCTCGTTGTTTAAAGATGAAGTAAGAAGAGTAGGTGCAGCGATGGGGTTAGACCAAAGTTTATTAGGAAGACATCCTTTTCCCGGCCCTGGACTTGCTATTCGTATACTGGGTGACATTACTGAAGAAAAGGTACAGATTTTGCAAGAGGTTGATTACATTTTTATCCAAGGGTTAAAAGACGCGGATTTGTATGATGATGTTTGGCAAGCTGGATCAATTTTGCTACCTGTTCAAACGGTAGGAGTAATGGGTGATGAAAGAACTTACGAAAATGCAGTAGCTTTGAGAGCAGTCGAATCTACAGACGGAATGACAGCAGATTGGTGTCATTTACCTTACGAGTTTTTGGCAAAAGTGTCGAACGACATAATTAATAAAGTAAAAGGTATTAATAGGGTAGTTTATGATATTAGCTCTAAGCCACCTGCAACTATTGAATGGGAGTAACTTTAAGTTTGAAATCATTAATTAGAAATATTATTTTTTTACTGTTTCTGCTTACAAGTGGAATTGTTGTTGCGCAAGAAAAACAGATTATTGATGGTAGAGAGTTCTATATTCACCAAGTTGAGCGGGGTATAACATTATATTCAATTGCTAAACAATACAATGTTAAAGTAGCTGACATACAAGCCGAAAATCCCTTTTTGGAAGCGGGGTTGCAGCCTGGTCAAACACTTAAAATCCCTTTAGACAAGGTAGAAACTGTTCAAGAGATTAAGAATGATACGATTGTTCCTAAGGGATATAAGTTACATATTGTGGAAGAAGGGGAAACGCTTTATGCTCTATCTAGAATATATTCTATAACAGTTAGAGAAATACTAGATAAGAACCCAGAAGTAATTAACGGTTTAAAGCTAGGTCAAACATTGTTAATACCTTCTAATCCTGTGCAACAGAATAGTCAAAGAACTTCTGTTGTTAAGGTAGATGCCGATAAATACATTAAGCATATTGTTGATTCAGGGGAAACATTGTATTCATTGGCTCGGTTTTACGAAGTAAATGCAGATTCGATAATGAAGTTGAATGATGGCCTGCCAAAAGGCTTACAATTAGGAATGATACTGATAATTCCGAAAATTAAGCCTGCCGATGTTATTACGGTAATTGAAGTTATGGCGGGAAGTGATACAATTGCGTTCAATGATTCCATTGCTATGAAAAATGTCTATCAGATTGCGTTAATCCTGCCTATGTATTTAGACACAAACCAGGTCTTGGATGAAATACGAAATGAGTATGATAAAGATGAAATATTTCCGAAATCGAAGATTGCTTTGCAGTTTTATCAGGGGGCTTTGCTAGCTTTAGATTCAATGCGTAAGCAAGGAATTTCAACAAAGTTATATGTTTATGATACAGCCAATGATACTGACATCGTAAAAGGAATTTTAAACCGTTCAGAAATGAAAGAAATGAATCTAATTATTGGGCCTCTATATCGGACTAACTTTTTATTAGTAAGTGAATTTGCGAAGAAGAATAGGATAAGTATTGTTAGTCCTGTGCCGCAAAGCAATAAGATATTACTTGGTAACCCATACGTGAGTAAAGTCTCTGCATCAAGAATAATTCAAGTGGAGAAATTAGCTGAATTTGTTATAAAACATCATTTCAATGACAATGTATTTGTGTTTAATAATGAAGAAGGCAGAAACATCAAATTCGTAGAGCATTTTCATAAAGTAGTGGTTCGTGAGCTTGATTCAATAAAAAATGAACAGATAGATAGTGTCCAGGAAATCTATTTTACCGTCATAAATGCTGACAAAATAAAAGTTTTACTCGATTCAAACAGGAATAACGTAATAGTTATTCCATCTAATGATCAGGCATTTGTAAGTGAATTTTTAACCCAACTTAATCAATTAACAAATGACTACAAAATCATTGTTTATGGAATGGATAAGTGGAAAAATTTTCAAAATATCAGTACAGAATATATGCATAGTTTGAATGTTCATATAACATCTCCCAATGCAGTTAATTATCATGCGAGCTCAGAGAATACTTTTATGAAAAAATTTCGCTCCAGTTATTATACAGAACCAGGAATTTATGGCTTTTCAGGGTTTGATGTTACTTACTATTATCTAGGGGTTATGGCAAGATACGGTCGTAATTTTCAAGTACATCTGCCAGACTATCAATATCAAGGAATTACAACTGCGTTTAACTTTTATCAAACTAGCATAGAGAGTGGTTTCGAGAACAAAAGTTCACATATTCTTAAATACGAAGATTACAGATTGATTGAAGTAGAATAATAACTAATCACACAAATCGATAACATCATCAGCTTTGCTTTCATCAAATGTGAAAGCAGCATCTTCAGTTGCTACGTTAGTCGTAAATTTAGATAGCGTTGTTGTATAAATGTTTCCATCTTTTCCTCTAACTTCCATTGAAATGATTTCCATTTTTTTTATATCAATATTAAGCACAATTGTATGGTATGGTTTGTTGTCAGCATTTTCTGGGTATAGATAAATAACATGAGCGTTTCTTCCATTTACAACATCTTCTTTTTTGTAGGTAAACTTAAAGCCCTTTTCATAAATAGTGAAAATGTTACTTGGGTTTAGCAAATTATCTGCTTCTGCATTTGGGTCTGGAGCACAGTCTTTCGTTGCTTCTTTCACATCGGGCATCCATCTCCAAATGTATTTTTCATTAAAGTAAATTTCTTGCCCGACCATGTTAACGATGTACTTATTACCCTTAAGTAAAAGAGAGCCATTTTGCGTTTCATCAATACCATCAGTCTGGTTGAATAGCCTATAAGTAAATTCTGCTTTAATAGAGCTGTAAGAAGTATTCTTTAAACTTAATTCTTCAAGTATTCCCTTTGCTTTTGGGTCTTTGGCTTCACCTGCCGGCTGAGAAAAAGAGGGTATAGCGATTAGAATTAGTCCTAAAATACTTGTGATTATTTTCATATAGTTATATTGTTTCTTTCCAAATAATGGATAGTAATTAAATTATGCTACTTTATTTGTTTCTTCACCGCCTTCGGTCTTGTTGTTCATTTGGTTCAAATACTGTTCCAAACTATATTCATCAGGTATGAGTACTTGTCTAGCTTTGCTCCCTTCATGCGGTCCAACTATTCCAGCTGCTTCAAGTTGGTCAATTAATCGTCCCGCTCTATTGTAACCAAGTTTCATTTTTCTTTGTAAAAGTGATGCAGATCCTTGCTGATGCATTACAATTACTCGCGCCGCGTCTTCAAAATTTGCATCTCTCTCGTCATCTGAAATATCTTTTGCGCCGTTACCAGCATTTTCATCAATATATTCTGGTAATTCGAAAGTGTCCGGATATCCCTGTTGATCTCCAATAAAATTTACAATTTTTTCAACTTCAGGTGTGTCAACAAATGCACATTGAATACGCACCATATCTTGGCCTCCAGAATAGAGCATATCCCCACGTCCAATTAATTGGTCAGCACCACCTGCATCTAAAATTACTCTACTATCAATTTTAGATGACACTCTAAAGGCAACTCTTGCAGGAAAATTGGCTTTTATGATCCCCGTAATTACGTTAGCCGAAGGCCTTTGAGTAGCGACAATTAAGTGAATGCCAATTGCCCTTGCTTTTTGAGCCAAACGAGCTATAGGAGTTTCAATTTCTTTCCCAGCCTCCATTATGAAATCAGCAAATTCATCGATAACGACAATAATATAAGGTAAAAAATCGTGCCCGTTATTTGGGTTTAATTTGCGTTTTATGAATTTGTTGTTGTATTCAATAATGTTTCTGGCATTCGCCTTTTCGCAGAGTTTTAGTCTATTTTCCATTTCAATAACCAATGAGTTAAGCGTATTGGTTACTTTTTTACTGTCGGTTAAAATTGGTTTTTCAGTATCTGGAAGTTTGGCTAAGAAGTGTTTTTCTATTTTATTATAAATTGAAAGTTCAACCATTTTAGGATCAACCATTACAAATTTTAATTGTGAAGGATGCTTTTTGTATAACAGAGAAGTAAGAATAGCATTTAACCCTACAGATTTTCCTTGTCCTGTAGCCCCTGCCATTAGTAGATGTGGCATTTTAGCCAAATCTACTACGAAAGTTTCATTTTGAATAGTCTTCCCAAGTGCGCAAGGTAATTCCATTTTTGCGTTTTGGAATTTTTCTGACGCAATGCATGTTCTCATTGAAACGACATCAGGTGAACTATTTGGCACTTCGATTCCAACTGTTCCTTTTCCAGGGATTGGGGCGATAATTCTAATTCCTAGAGCGGCAAGGCTTAGCGCAATGTCATCTTCTAGATTCTTAATCTTAGAAATTCTAACGCCTGGTGCCGGCACAATTTCATATAATGTGATTGTCGGACCAACGGTCGCCTTAATTTTTGAAATTTTAATATTATAATTGTTAAGCGTTTCAACAATTCTATTCTTGTTCGCTTCGAGTTCAGCAAGCATTGCTTCTTTATCCAAAGTAGCTTGTCCATCTCCATGGTCTTCCAATAGGTCAATAATTGGATGGTTGTAATTCCCTAATTCAAGAGTAGGGTCGTATTCCCCAAATTCTTCTAAACTTTTGTTTACTTCCTTGTCTGAAAGGGTGTCATCTTTCGTAGTTGTATCTTCAACTGCCATTGCAGGAACGTTCAATTCGGGAGCACTTTCAATAATAATTGGCTCCGGAATTGTTGTTTCCATAACAAGTTCTGCGTCTTCTGCAATAGGCTCATTCTTTGGCTCTATACTAAGTGCAGTATCAATTTCTAATTCATCAGTAGTTTTTGCCGCAGGTTTTACTTCAATAATTGAATCATCTATATCTGAATTTAAGTTAATCACTTTTGGTTCTTCACTCATTTCTGCTGCGGAATCTTCTAAGGATAAATCTTTCTCTGCTTTAGTGACAAATATGTTTTTTAACCAGTCAAATGAAATGTTGAAATTTAATACTGCGAATCCAATTAAAACAAAAAATAAAAGAAATCCAGTACCAACATGCCCAATTAATCCAGCCATCCATAAGTGAGTTTGATAACCGAAACTACCACCAAGATAAAAAAGGGAATCATGAAACAGATAGCCTAAGAAAGCAGAGATCCAAAGGGTATTAAATATCGTATGTTTAGTAGTGGTAGAAAATGGCAGTAAGTCGATTTTAAATAAAATTTTAAAACCTAGAAGAAACGTTAATAAAACGATGCCAAATGATGATATTCCAAACCATTCATGCATGAATTGATGAGAAACGATAGCTCCAAATTTACCAAGCCAATTTTCTACAATGATTTCATTATTGGTAATAAGTTCCCATTTCGAACCAAAAAGTTTGTCTTGGTCAGTCTCCCATGTGAATAAGAAAGATGTAAATGAAATTAATAAGTATGCAGAAAACAAAAGAAGTGATAGTCCAGTTATTTTTTGCAGTCTTTCATCTTTGTAAAAATTTAAAAAATCAAAGTTAAGTTTAGTGAATGGATTGAATTTGATATTCTTTTTCCCTTTATTATTAGATTTCAGTTTCTCTGTCTTTAGTTGGTTTTTCATAACATAAAAACGTGTTTTTTGCCAATTTTCGTGCAAAATACCCATAATCGATTAACATTTCTGAAGGTTGTAAGTCCACTTATCACCAATGTTATAAACACTTAAAGAAAAAAAGCTAGGCATTTAGCAGAACTAATATGACGTTTCTTTGTCTAGTTTTCCAAAAAAATACACTTGCTCCTTCGTCAACTTACCCGTTTTATTAAAATGTTTCCAAGTGTCAGTTTTTAGATAGTCCATCATCGATTTACTATAGAAAAACTGACCTTCAGTTTTGACTGTTCCGTCTTCGTAAAACTCCTTTTTTAGATATTTGATATTTTTTTTATCCGTAAGTATAAACAATGATTTTAGCTGCCCAGTATTATAGTACCACTTTTCAGTAATGTAATAATCGCCAGACCTGTGATATTCTTCATAATACTCTAAAGATCCATTGGGATAGTAATCTTGCCATTTCCTGGAACTTTCGCCAACATATTTAATGTGCGACTTCAGAATGTCACCTTTGTAGTAAATTTTCATTGTACTTTTGAAGTCATCTACTGTGTTAAATATTCTTTCAACATCACCATTGGAATAAAAGTTGCTATATATTTTTAGTTTTCCATCAACATAAAACCCTTTATGCAATAGTTCTCCAGTTTCGTAATAATCTTTTTTCCAACCATTGCTAGCTCTCCCGTTTTCAAACCTAATAGAATCTCCACCTAATCTATGATTGAGAGCTTCAAACAATGTAATTCCGTATAAAGAATCTATCGCGTAAGACACTTTATATGTAAGTGTTGGGGTAATCTTTTTTTCTAAATTTTGATTTTGTGAACTACAGAAATAGGAGGAGAAAGTAAACAGTATTAAAAAATGTTTGTTCACTAATCAAGAAGAATATCATGCTCGTAAACTTCAGTTTTTACAAGTTTACCTTGTTCGTCATAATATTCCCATTTTCCATGCTTCGTGTGCGAATGAAGCTTTTGTTCATAAATTAAGTGTCCTTTAATTTTTGAAGTGCCATCGGCATGATAATCGTTTTGTTGGAAAGTCAAATCTTTTTTATTTTCTATAACTATTTCGCCTAAAAGCTGCCCATTTTCTGCCCAATGTTTTTTTGCATTTGGATATTCCATGTCGCTCGACATTTCCATTAAATAGCTTTGTTGGCCATTAGGGTAGAAGTCTTCCCAGTAATAAAAGGCAATGTTATCGAATTTATGTATGGATTTTACTGTTCCGCTAGAATAGAAAAGAGTCATTATACTTTTAAAATCATCAATAATTTTAAACGTTCTTTCAACCTTTCCATTCGGGTAGTAATTGGTATAGTTGTTCAATTGACCATCAACATAGAATCCCTGATGAATAACATTTCCGTCATCGTAAAAATCTTTAATGAGCCCATTACATGCATAGCCCTTGCAATTTCTAACAGAATCCGAACTCAATCTAAAGTTTAATCGTTCATAAATGTCAATACCATGAACAGAATCAATTACATCAATTGCCTTATATTTCGTGGAATGAGTAAGCTGACTCTCAAAGTCATTTTGGCCAAAACTTGAGTAACACAAAAGGACAATTACAAATACCATAAAACAATAGTTTATTCTCATAGTTGAGGTAAAAGTATTTTTTTTAGTGTTAAAAGGCAAATCGTACTAGCTTATTCTAGCAAAAATTAAGTTTTTTGCGAGAATAGGTTGCTATAGCTCTGCCTTTAAGGTTAGAACCTATAAATGGAGAGTTTTTAGATTTCGATGAAATGTCGGATTCAGTAAAAACCCATTCTTCTCTTGGATTGAACATTGTGACATTAGCAGCATTGCCTACTTCTATTGTTGGTGACTCAAGCCCCATAATAGTCCTTGGAGCGATCGAAATGGTATTGATTATTTTTTCTAAATCTACATGCTTTGACAATGAACTGTTTAGAACACCAAAAGCAGATTCTAAACCGATAATTCCAAATTTAGCAAGGTCGAATTCTTTCTTTTTAGATTCAAGATCTTCAGGGGTATGGTCGGAAACAATCACATCTACTGTCCCATCATTTATTCCTTTAATTAATGCTTTAATATCGTTTTTCGAACGCAGTGGTGGCATTGTTTTGTATCGAGTATCAAACGTTGCAATATTAGAGTCATCAAGCAAGAGGTGGTGAGCTGTCGTGTCGCACGTCACTTTAATTCCTTTCGCTTTGGCATTACGAATTAAGTCAACACTTTTAGCAGTAGAAATACAAGTGAGATGTATTTTAGAATCACAATATTCTGCAAGGAATAAATCACGTGCAACCATTAATTCTTCTGCAAGCGAAGGAAGTCCTAATAAGCCGCTAGCAGTGCTCGTGGGGCCTTCATTAACTTGTCCTTTCCCTGCTATTGATTTGTCATTAGGAAAGTGAATTATTAGCCCATCGAATGATTTTGCATAAAGTAATGCGGTTTTGAGTAATTCCGCATTTTGAATGCTTCTTTTATCATCTGAAAAAGCCGCAGCTCCAGCCTTTTTCATATCCAACATTTCAGCTATACAATCCCCGTTCATTTGTTGCGAAGTCGCTCCTATAGGAAGTAAATTAACTGAACTTTCTTTTGCAGCATTAAGCATGTATTCAATTCCTGATTTCGAGTCAGTAACTGGGTATGTAGATGGCATTAGAGCAACCTCTGTAAAGCCCCCTTTCTGAGCAGCAATTAAGCCACTTTTAATATCTTCTTTATGTTCATAACCTGGGTCGCAAAAGTTGGTATTCATGTCTATCCAGCCCTGGGAAACATGGAGGTTGCTGGCGGTAATGGTTTTGTGCTTGGAAACGATGGTTTTATTTACTTCAACTATTTTACCATTTTCAATAAGAATATCAACAGTTTTTCCATTATATGCGGACTTAGAATCGATAACCACCGCTTTTTTTATCAGTAGATTTTTTGTCATGCGTTCCAAAATTTAATGAGTAAGATTTCAATGCCAAAGAAGAGAATTACAAGTATTATACAAGCTTTCCAATAAGAAACACCTGCGTTAAGTTCTTTAAGAGATGATGTAATCTGATTACCTGCGGACTTAATTATATTAATACCCTGTAAACCCAATCCTTGAAGAAGTGAGGAAAGTTCCTCAGCTGTATATACTGAAATTTTTGATTCAGATTTATTATAATTGAAACCAAGACCATTAATAGCTTTCTCATTCATTAGAATTTCGTAGTTTGCTGCTTCTGAAAGTTGATTATGAACGAACACTTCGGTCTGAAATCCTGTTTTTCTTGTTTCGGGAATAATGTCTAGTTTGTTTGAAGACTTTATGTGTATGACCTCTGAAGAAATTTGAATTGAGCTCGGCAAGTAAAAAGATTTATCATTGCCAATAGTATAGTATAGTTTCTCTCTGCCAGAACTCAGTAGAACCATTTTGTATATTGTAGGTAGGAATATGGCATGCTTAGCAAAATTGGTGTAAGATTCGTTAATCGGACAACTCAATGTATAGATGGCTCCGGAGTTTCTTTTGTATTTGTTTAAAAAACCGTCTCCATTTTTCAATGCCAGAATCTCTATGACTGAATTGGCTGCTTTTGTATTAATTGTAAAGTGAGAATTTATGATAGGTAGGTTGATATTTTGAGGGATTTTTTCAAATACATTTGCATAAAAATCGTCTTCAAGATTTATTGTGGATACTTTTGTAGAGGTAGTATCAGTTTTTGAATAAGCATCAATTTGAAGCTGAAGTGCTAGCTCTTGGTATGATTCTGTGTCTAATTCCTTATGAGGAATAATAAAAATGGATTTGCCGTTGAGAGAAAATTTACCAAGCTCACTAACCAAGCCAGTTGAATATTCTTTAAGAGATTCGAGTATTACAATATTTTGTCTTGAAAGTAGAGAATAGTCTAAGTTGTTCAAACGTGAACAAGTCAGCTTAAATAAAGGATCGTTTTCTAAAACAGACTTTATTGCATGGTTGGTGTCGGATTCAAATATGTACATAACGGGAATCGAGTCGGCAACTCTGTAACTAAAGAATAACTTGTCATCATAAGTAATCGGATAGTCTTGGATTTCGACATTACACTTCATTATTCCTGCAGAGGTGTTCGTAAAAGTCAAGACGCTGTCTATGTATTCATTGCCCCCAATAGAAAAAGAGCTTAACGCTTTTTGTTCATTGTTGATAATGAGTTTTAAAGGAACATCAAGTTGCTCTTTTTCCGAAGTATTTACAATTTTAACGTGAAGTTTTTCTGTTTGATTACTCATATGCACAGGGCTTTCGAACCAAATAGAATCGATATAGATGTTGTTCTTTGAATTCGATAAAATTGGAACAAAATTAGTGGTAATACCAGTTTCTGTTTGAAGCTGTCCAAGGTCTGTTGTTGATTTTTGAAAATCGGACAAGAAATAAATTACTTTATTAAAATTTTCCTTTTCCGCTAAGTCTGTAGATTGTCTTTTTATTATTTCGGAAACCTTTCGGGAGATTGGAGAACTCTCAACATCAACAACAATTTCTAGAAATTCTTCACGATTAAAAAAGTGTCGGTGTTTTCCTTCAAAATCATTAGTTACTATTTGAAACTTGTCTGTGCTGCTATAACTCGCAGCAATGTCGTTGGCATATTTTTTCGCGACTTCGAGCAGGCGCCCTGTTTCGCCTTCAGCATCCATACTAAATGAATTATCGATAAATATGCTGACGGCATTTTTGTTATAAGTTTCTGATTTCTCGGCAGGTAAATAGGGCTGAGCAAAAGCTAAGACTAAAAATGCTATTGCCAGAATTCTTGATAGGAGAATAAGTAAATGTTTAATTTTAGACTTAGACTGTGTTTCTTCTTTAACTTCCTTTAAAAATTGGACGTTTGTAAATGCTATTCGCTTAAACTTTCTAAAATTAAATAAGTGAATGATAATTGGAATCGCTATAGCGAGAAGCCCGTATAAAAACGAAGGGTTAACAAATTCCATTAAATGGCAAAAGTAATAATTGAAGATTTATTATACGAATAGATTAAAACTTTTCGAACACTCCTAATCCGAATAATGCGAAATCATATTTAATAGGGTCAATTGGGTCTAATTTTTTTAGGCTATTTGTAAGCTCTATTGCGGCTTTCCAGTCGTTTTGTTTCCGTTTGAATAAACCAAGTTTTCGCCCCACATTACCTGTATGAACATCGAGTGGGCAAACTAATTGACTTGGTTTTATTTTGTTCCAAATTCCAAAGTCAACACCTTGTAAGTCGTGTCTGCAGAACCATCTTAACATCATATTTAAGCGTTTTGAGGCCGAGTTTTTAATAGGATTACTGATGTGTTTTTCAGTTCTAGTCAGGTGAGGAAAGTTGAAAAATGAGTTCCTGAAGCTTGAAATAAAAGAACTAGTGTCTGTTTCTTTTAACCCTTCTTCTGCAGAAAAGACTTCCTCTAGAGAATTATGCTGCTTGTAAATTTGTTGCAAAGCGTATATAAAGAACTGACAATCATCCCCATTAAACGTTCTGTGAACAAATTTTTGGAAAACTGTTAAATCAGAATCTGAGGCATTTGTAATGTAATCGTGAGGACTATTATCCATCCAATCTACTAGCTTTTGAGCATTTTTTATTATTGATTTTCTGTTACCCCAACTAATAGTGGCCGATAGAAAACCTGAAATCTCAATATCTTGTTTTTTTGAAAACTGATGTGGAATTGAAATAGGGTCTGAATGAATAAATTTCGACTTATTGTATAGAACCGATTTCTCATCAAGGAATTCTTTAAGCTCAGAGAGAGGAATGTTCATAAAGCTAACTCACGATTATACCATCAGAAATAGTTAATTTTCTGTCAGCCATATTTGCTAATTCTTCATTATGCGTAACGATTACGAATGTTTGTTTAAATTGATCTCTCAACTTAAAGAATAATTCGTGTAGTTCTTTCGCGTTGGTTGAATCTAAATTCCCTGAGGGTTCGTCTGCAAAAACTACTGCAGGTCTGTTTATTAAAGCCCGCGCAACGGCAACTCGTTGCTGCTCTCCACCTGATAGTTCTCCGGGTTTGTGGTTAGCTCTATCCGGTAAACCTAAAAATTCTAGCAATTTCAATCCTTCTTTTTCTGCTTCAGCTTTTGATTTTTTTGCAATGTAAGCTGGGATACAAATGTTTTCTAAAGCAGTAAATTCAGGCAGTAGTTGATGGAACTGAAATACAAAACCTACATTTTCATTTCTAAATTTAGCCATCCCTTTGTCATTAAGTTTTTCAACGGAAGTGCCTTTAATAATAAGCTCGCCTTTATTAGCTTTGTCAAGGGTCCCAATAATTTGAAGGAGGGTAGTTTTGCCAGCACCAGAGGCGCCAACAATTGATACAATTTCTCCTTTCGTAATCCCTAGATTAACTCCTTTTAATACCGCTAAATTGTCGTAAGACTTAAATATGTTTTTCGCTACTATCATGATGGATTCTTGAAGCAAATTAAATCAATTAAACATAACAGAGAAAATGCCTTGCAAAAAACACGAAAAAAGTTATTTTTGGTGTCATTAACAATCACCACAAATAAAGGTAAAAAATGAATTTACACGAGTATCAAGGAAAGTCAATTTTAAAAGGCTATGGAGTTGCAATTCAGGAAGGTATTGTTGCCGACACACCAGAGGAGGCTTTTGAAGGAGCGAAGAAACTGACTGAAGAAACAGGTACAGAATGGTACGTGATTAAAGCCCAAATTCATGCGGGAGGTAGAGGAAAAGGACAAACTAAAGAGACTGGTTCTAATGGTGTTGTGCTTGCAAAAGGTATTGATAAAGTAAAAGATATAGCAGCAGGAATTCTTGGAGGAACTTTGGTAACGAAGCAAACGGGATCTGATGGTAAATTGGTTAATAAGGTGCTTATCGCACAAGATGTTTATTATCCTGGAGAAAGCGAGCCAGCTGAATTTTACATGGGAGTGCTTTTAAATAGAGCTACTGGTCGTAATATGATCATGTATTCTACCGAAGGAGGAATGGACATTGAAACTGTTGCTGAGGAAACACCGCATTTAATTCATAAAGAGGAAATTGACCCAAAGGTTGGATTGCAAGGATTTCAAGCAAGAAAAATCGCATTCAACTTGGGTTTAAGCGGTCAAGCTTTTAAAGAGATGACAAAATTCGTTTTTGCTCTTTATGCTGCGTACGATGGAGCAGATTCTGAAATGTTTGAAATCAATCCTGTTTTAAAAACATCTGACAACAAAATTATTGCTGTTGATGCTAAAGTTGCGATCGATGATAACTCGTTATTTCGTCATAAAGAGATTGCAGCAATGAGAGATACTTCAGAGGAAGATCCTGTTGAGGTAGAAGCATCGGAAGCAGGTTTAAGTTTTGTTAATCTTGATGGTAACGTTGGATGTATGGTAAATGGTGCTGGACTTGCAATGGCGACTATGGATATAATTAAATTATCAGGTGGTGAACCAGCTAACTTTTTAGATGTTGGTGGTACCGCTGATGCTGAAAGAGTTGAGAAGGCATTTAGAATGATTTTATCTGACGATTCTGTAAAAGCAATTTTAGTAAATATTTTTGGAGGTATTGTTCGTTGCGACAGAGTCGCACAAGGTGTTGTTGATGCATACAAAAACATTGGTAATATTCCAGTGCCAATTATTGTTCGGTTACAAGGAACAAATGCAGAAGAAGCGAAAAAGTTAATTGATGAATCAGGCTTAGAAGTTCATTCTGCAGTTCTTTTGCAAGAAGCTGCGGATAAAGTAAAAGAGGTTTTAGCTTAGTATTAAGATTTAAATAGTAAAGAAGCTCATCATTTTTGGTGGGCTTTTTTTATTTTAGCCAAATAACTGAGTAACATGAAAAAAATACTGATAGCAAATAGGGGAGAAATTGCATTGCGAGTAATGCGTTCATGCAAAGAAATGGGAATATCTACTGTGGCGATTTATTCTACAGCGGATAGAAATGCGCCTTTTGTAAAGTATGCCGATCAAGCCGTCTGTGTTGGTCCTCCTCCATCTAATCAGTCTTATTTGTTAGGAGACAAAATTATAGATGTCTGCAAAGATTTAAATGTTAATGGAATACATCCCGGATATGGCTTTTTATCTGAGAATGCAGAATTTACGCGAAAAGTAACAGAAGCAGGTATTGCTTTTATAGGTCCTTCTCCTGAAGCAATGGAGGTAATGGGTAGTAAGCTAGCAGCAAAGGCGGCTGTAAAAAAGTATAATATTCCTATGGTTCCAGGCACAGACCATGCAATTGTAGATATTGAAGAAGCAAAAGTAACGGCAGCGGAAATAGGATTCCCTATATTAATTAAAGCTTCCGCTGGTGGTGGTGGAAAAGGTATGCGAGTTGTCGAAAACCCAGAGGAATTTGCAGAACAAATGAATTTAGCGGTAAGTGAGGCTACTTCAGCCTTTGGAGACGGATCAGTTTTTATTGAACGTTATGTTGGTTCCCCACGTCACATCGAAATTCAGATTATGGCAGATCAACATGGGAACATTGTTTATCTTTTTGAACGAGAATGCTCGATTCAAAGACGACATCAAAAGGTGATCGAAGAAGCTCCCTCCGCTGTTTTAACTCCAGAATTGAGGAAGGAAATGGGAGAGTGTGCTGTTAATGTTGCAAAAGCCTGTGATTATTATGGCGCAGGAACAGTTGAGTTTTTGTACGAAAAAGGAGCATTTTATTTCTTAGAAATGAATACGCGACTGCAAGTTGAACATCCTGTAACGGAAATGATTACAGGAATTGACTTGGTGAAAGAGCAAATAAAAGTTGCCAGAGGAGAGAAGCTTAGTTTCAGTCAGGAAGATTTAAAAATTAATGGGCATTCTATAGAGGTTAGAGTTTATGCTGAAGACCCAACTAATAATTTTTTACCAGACATAGGGAATTTGACAACTTACCGAAGACCACAAGGAACTGGAATAAGAGTTGATGATGGTTTTGAAGAGGGTATGGATATTCCTATCTATTACGACCCGATGATTTCTAAATTGATTACGCACGGAAAAGATAGAGAAGAGGCTATTCGAAGAATGGTTAGAGCTATTGAAGAGTATCAGATAACAGGAGTTGAAACAACTTTAGACTTTTGCAAATATGCAATTCAGCACAAGTCTTTCGTCTCTGGCGACTTTAACACTCATTTTGTAGACGATTATTTTACGCCAGATGTTCTTCAAAATGAAAGCGAAGATGGCAGAGAAATTGCTGCTTTAATAGCAGCAGGTTTAATTGAAGAGAAAGATATTTTATCGAAAGAAGCAGCAGTAAAATCAGCAACAGTTCGTTCGGCCTGGAAGTTGAATAGAATCTAAGCAACTTTTCGCTTTATTTCTCGTTTGTTAATATGGCATAAACATTGATTGCTGTTTCCATTATGTTCAGATTTTTTTCCACCATAGTTGTCCTTCTAATAGCCACGTTTTCCTCGGCCCAAGGGCGTTCGTCTTTGAAAATCATGAGGGCTGAAATTATTAATGGAGATACTGTTCTTTGCTACGATTTGAAAAGTGTAAATGTCTATGAGCAAAGAACTTTTACGTCTTTAAAGCAAAAGAAGAGTTATAATAAGTTAAAACGTGATGTTTTAAAAGTTTATCCTTACGCTAAATTGGCAGGTGAAAAATTATTGGAATATGAGTCTAGAATGAATTCCTTGAAAAATGACCGAGAAAAGAAAAAGTTTCTTAAGCAAGTTGAACAAGATTTACAAGATGAGTTTGGTGCCGAATTAACGAATTTATCAATTACCCAAGGTACTATTCTTTTAACCTTGATAGATAGAGAAACTGGCGATACGAGTTATGAGCTCGTAAAGCAACTTAGAGGAACCATTTCCGCATTCTTTTGGCAATCGTTAGCTCGTTTATTTGGGCATAATTTAAAAGACAGCTATGATGCTGATGGCGATCAAGAAATGATTGAGGATATTATCCTTCGAATAGAAAATGGAGAGTATTCAATGACTGAATCGGATGCAGAAAAGAGGGTAATGATTCCAACTCCGCATATGGAGCCCAGATCTAATTAATCTTTCTTAAAATTATCTGCAAGAATCAATTCTTTTGTGCCATGAGTCCAAGAATAAAATCCTTCACCAGACTTAGCTCCCATTTTTCCGGCAGTGACCATATTTACTAATAACGGGCAAGGAGCGTACTTAGAGTTTCCAAAACCATCATATAAAACGTTCATAATAGATAGACATACATCTAACCCAATAAAGTCGGCTAATTGCAATGGTCCCATTGGGTGAGCCATACCTAATTTCATCACTGTATCAATTTCTTCAACGCCAGCAACACCTTCATGAAGCGTAATAATTGCTTCATTAATCATTGGCATTAAGATTCTGTTAGCCACAAAACCCGGATAATCATTAACTTCAACCGGAACTTTGCCAAGTCCTTTAGACATTGTCATTATAGCAGAAGTTGTTTCGTCAGAAGTGGCATAGCCTCTGATAACTTCGATTAACTTCATAACTGGCACAGGGTTCATGAAGTGCATTCCAATTACTTTGTCAGGACGTGAAGTAACGGCAGCAATTTTTGTAATCGAAATAGAAGAAGTATTAGTAGCTAAAATGGCGTCGGCTGGCGAACCATCATCCATTTGTTTGAAGATTTTTAGTTTCAAATCAATATTCTCTGTTGCTGCTTCAACTACTAATTCCCTATCAGCAATACCACTTGCAATATCTGTATGTGTAATAATATTTGCAAGTGTTGACGCTTTGTCAGCTTGAGTAATTTTTTCTTTCTTTATTTGTCTATCAAGATTTTTTGCAATAGTTGCAAGTGCTTTGTCAAGAGAATCTTGAGAAATGTCGATTAAATTTACAGAGTATCCTGTTTGGGCGAAAACGTGAGCTATACCGTTTCCCATTGTTCCTGCTCCAATTACAGCTATTTTATTCATGATAGTTAATTTAAAATTAGAAAGCGCAAATGTAATTATTTACCTCTTCCTTGTAATACGATTAAAACAGTATATATGATGATTTTGAAATCCAAAAACAGTGAACGGTTCTCGACATAAAGTAGGTCATACTTTAAGCGCTCAACCATTTCTTCTATATTTTCTGCATATCCATACTTAACTTGCCCCCAGGAAGTTATTCCAGGTTTTATTTTGTTTAAATGAGCATAATGAGGGGCTATTTCCTTTATTTTCTCTATAAAATATTCCCTCTCAGGTCTTGGCCCAACGATTGACATTTCGCCAAGCAAAACGTTGTAAAATTGGGGAAATTCATCAATACGAGTTTTTCTCATGAAAAGCCCAAAAGGAGTAATACGAGAATCTCCTTCTGACGACAGTAAAGGTATTCCTTGTTCAGCACCCTCAATCATTGATCGAAATTTATGAATCATAAACGGAGTGCCGTTTTTACCAACTCTTTCATGGCTGTAGAAAATGGAACCTTTCGATGTTATTTTAACAATTATGCTTACCGCGAGAAAAAAGGGAAAACCAAACGTAAGTACAATTATTGAAACGAATATGTCGATAATTCTTTTCAAAGAATATTGCCACTGAGGCATAACTTCTTTGGTTATGTCAATAAGAGTTACTCCAAAAATAGATGTCATTTTAACCGACCCGGATAATATGTCGTAGATGTCGGGAATAATTTTAATGTAAATTTCTCTGCCCTGAATTTCATTGATTATAGCCCTAATGCTGTCGTGTTCAGAAGTCTCAATTGCTATTATGACTTCTTCAATGTCATTATTGTCGATTATTTGAACGACATCTTTAACGTGGCCTAAATGATTAAGGTGTTTCTTCATTAGGTGTCCATCTCCACCATTAATATGAACGAAGCCTATAACTTCAAATCCACTGGAAATAGGCTGGGATTCAAGCTCTTTAAATAGGTCCAAAGCTTTTTCGTTACTACCAATAATTAGCGTTTTGAACCCTATTTCTCGTCTATGTATTTTTTTAGCGGTTCTAGTTGTAATAGTTAATCGGAATAAAGCTGTGAAGAAGAAATGGAGAATAAACAGGGAAAGTAATGATAGGTAATAACTGTTGTAATTTGCAACTTCATCGTCTAGTAAAAGAGCAAAAAAGATAATAAATACTCCAATTACTCCCTGTAAAGCAGTTTGCCCAAATTCTTTAAGTCTCGATTTTCTATATGGATTTCTATAAATACCCAGAAGAACATAAAAAATAACCCAAACCAGAGGTAAAAAAGCTAGGCCAAAGAAAAATTGTTCGTTAAACTCTAAATTTACATCATGACCAAATTTAAGGGGTTCTAAATATTTTTTTCTAAAAATGAAAAACAAGCACCAGGCTATACTGGTAGCAAAATAGTCTGCAATAACATAAAGGATTATTTGTTTACCCTTGTTCATTATTGATGAATAAGTTTAATATTATCGAGTATAAAAGTGCCCGAAGTAAGATTATCTGGTAAATTCGTGCTGATTCCGATTTGATAACCAGATGCCAAATAATTTGTGCTTACGTCATAGGTCAAATCAATATAGGTTTTGTTTTGAACTAAATTTCCGCTATCATCAACTTTTGCTTTAAGACCTATTATTGGAGTTTCAAGAGTATTGTTTGGATTGTGAGAGATTATAAATACAATGAAATCCATATTGGTTTTGTAATCAATTTCCAAATATACAGGGGTTGAAGCAACAGGAAGGTCAAATATTTCGTTAGATACACCTTTATAAAAGCTGATAGTATCATGCAGTACAACTAATCCAGAAGTAACTCCTTCTATGAGTTGGTTGACGTCAGAAGTAAGTTGTATAGAGGTATGGCTTCCGGACGCTGAATCTAGACTGATTCCTGCATTTTCAAAATTTTCTTTCCAAATAAATGTTGTTGGCTCGTAGTATTTGACCAGTGGATTTAGTTGTATTATTTCACCAGGAACTAATGGAATTTCTTCTTCATGATAATCTAAAAAAGGGTACTGTGCTCTAAATTCCTCAAGCCCGTTTATCCTTATTCCTGCAATGACTTTAATATTTTGGCTACCCGCGCTATATACAGGTATAGTGGCAGGTAATTCCCAGTTCCCTAGATTATCATCGTTTAAAAATACCCAAGCATCATTAATATTTGAGGTTATAGTCCCTTCGTTTCCTGTACCATTTGTCTGAACTTCGATATTGTCTATGTGCAAAAATGATGGGGCATCTTCTTCTTTGTCAAGTAGTTGACATGAATAAAGAAGTGTTGCCACCAAAAACAGCAGGAGAGTATTACGCATAGGTCACTTAAAAATCACGAACGCAAAGAAAATTGATTTATTGTTTAATCCTCTATTAGGTTCGGATTAAGTTTTAATTTTTCAAGAATTCTAGTCGCAACTTCAATAGCGAGATAACTTTCTTCGATAGTAACGGGGGTGTCAGTGTTATTAATGATTGCGTTGGCAAAGCCGTTTAATTCCTCTTTAATGATGTTTGATTCTTTTATTTGTGGATAGTTGAAATAAAGTTCATTTGGGTTTACAGAGCCGCTATCAACTTTTAAGTTTTTAATCCCTTTAATATTAAGTGTCTCACATTTTTTGTTCAACAAATCAACAAAATAGGTAGAATCTTTTTGATACACGGTAAGGTTAATATCGTCTTTAAATGAAATTCTGCTTGCAGATAATGTAGCAACACATCCATTATCAAATTCGATTCTTGCGTGCACATAATCCGGAGATCCGTTGGTTAAGGCTAATCCGTGTGCATTAACTTTTCTCACATTTGAATTAACTATGGAAAGAATTAAATCGATATCATGAATCATTAAGTCTAACACAACAGAATTGAATGTTTTGTTAATATCAAACTTCAACATTCTATTGGTTTCAATACAGATAGGATGGTCAATTAACGGAACTAAGGCTGTAAATGCTGGGTTAAACCGTTCTACATTTCCGATTTGAACTTTCACATCAGCTTCGTGCGTTAAGTTCAATAATTTTTTTGCTTCATCAATAGTTGAGGTAACAGGATTTTCAATAAACAAATGCTTGGTGTTTTTAAGGGTTAACTCAGCGCATTTATAATGAGGAACCGAAGAAGACGCAATATCTATTACATCTGAATGTTGAATGAGTGTTTCAATATCGGTAAACTGAGTAACATTAAATTTTGATAAAATCGTAGCTGCGTTGTTTTGGTTTTGTGCATAAAACCCTGTAATATCAAAGCTTTTAAGCTCTTGAAGAACAGATAAATGAGCGTGACTTATTTCATCACCTCCTAAAACACCAATTTTTAACATAAGCAGTTTTCAATTGTTTCAAATGTAATATGTGAAAAGAATCTTTTGTTTTTTCTGTAAAATAGATTCCAACGTTAAATTGTTAATTTCGCAATCCAAACTAGAAAAATGATCGATTCATATAAGCATAAAGGATTACGAAATAAGCTGGTTGATAAAATTCGTGAACGTGGTATTTCTGATGAAAAAGTTCTTTCTGTAATTCAAGAAATTCCTAGACATTATTTTATTCATGATAATGCTTTTTTACCCTATGCTTATGATGATATTGCTTTTCCAATAGGTGCTAAGCAAACAATATCTCAGCCATATACCGTAGCATTTCAAACAGCTTTGTTAAAGTTAGAGAAAGGTGACAAGGTTCTAGAAATAGGGACCGGTTCAGGTTATCAAACAGCTGTATTAGTGAAAATGGGAGTTAAAGTTTTCACAATTGAAAGACAAAAAACATTGTTTGACAAAACGAAGAATTTTTTACCTTCGATTGGTTATAGACCTAAGTTTTTTTATGGAGACGGCTTTAAAGGGCTGCCTGTATATGCGCCTTTTGATAAAATTATAGTTACAGCTGGCGCACCATATATTCCTGAGGGCTTGCAACTTCAGTTAACTGTTGGGGGAGTTTTAGTGATTCCAGTAGGAGATGGTGGTATTCAGAAAATGATAATAGTAAAAAGGATATCAGAGACTGACTTTGAGCAACAGGAACTTGATGAATTTAAATTTGTGCCAATGTTAGCAAATAAAGAATAATTTTTACTACCACAATAAAAAGCTTTAGTTATCGTATTGAAAAATTGAATTTATGAAAAATCTTATTACAACATCTATCGTGCTATTTATTTCTGTTGTAAGTTATACGCAGGACACAACATTAAATATTTCACCGTCAAATCTTTATAAACCAATAAAAGGAGATATCGGTTTCACGTTTGCAACTCAGGCAAACATCACTAATTTGCAGTTAGGTAATTTTAATGATGCATTTGGTAATAATTCATTATTTATGAGATATTATGTGCACGAAGATATTGCTCTAAGGATTGGTTTTGGACTTACTTCTGTAAATAAAACATATCAGTCGGTTGATAGTGTGAGCACAACTTTAGTTGAGTGGGATTCGACTTACTCGAGAACAGACTTTTACATTTCTCCAGGGGTCGAAAAGCATATGTATGCTTCAGATCGTTTAGATCCTTATGTCGGTGCGAGTTTTAATGCAGGAAAAATTGGAAGAGCTACAATGAAAGGTGTTACAATGGTTACAGATACCTCTGGCACATCTTCTGGCACAGACCAATATGAAGTAAATGGAACACAAGATGGTGGATTTCTTTTCGGTGTTAACTTGGTAACAGGCTTCAATTATTTTATCAGTGAAAGGTTAAGTATTGGTGCGGAATACTCTTGGGGATATAATGTCGTTAGGACAGGGGGTAACTGGACCCAAATATCTACCAATACTCCGGTTAATGGCAGTACAACTTCAAATAAACAACAAGGTGCTTTTTTAACCACTTTATCAAATTTAGGAGTAAATTCAACAGCGGGTATAACACTGTCTTACTTTTTCGGAAAACCTAGATAATATGAAAGCTAAATTACTTTTACTCTTTTTTACGGTTTCGTTAATTTTTGGATGTAAAAAAGGGGAAAATGATCCAGTTTTTTCATTGAAATCAAGAAAAGCGCGTTTAACTGGTGTCTGGGTTGTTGAATCAGCGGAATGGCATAGCGCTGACACTACATGGATTTTTGATGGTTCTAAACTTACGCGTACCGACACTAATTCCATAGATGTTGTGGACTATTCATCTAAAATGGAATTTGATGCAGCAGGGAATTATGCAACAACAATGATTACGACATTCCCAAGTGATAATATAGATACAACCCTGTCAGATGTTTCGTGTGAATTAATTGAAAGTGGATTATGGAATTTTACTGGAGGAGCAGGTACGACAAAAACTAAATCACAGCTATTATTACTGAATAATAAGACTCAAGAAATTTGCTCTAATCAGCCAGCAAGTGTTAATGTTGTATCTGTTATTGGGCAAAATCTAGGTGTTGTTTATACTATTGATAGATTAACAGACAATGAATTACTATTGATGTATGGCACAGAAGTTGCCTCTGTTAGTGGAACTAATATTCGAAAGGCTGAGATTGTTTTAAAGAAAGAGGGTAATTAATTGTTGGGTGAAACAAGCGATTTAGATGATAACGTTTTTGAATTAAAATATTTTATATTTTCGCACCGTTTTTTAAATTGAATTAATATTACAAATAATAAATTATTAACTAATTAAATTTTTATGAGAACTAATAAAATTATAATAGCAGTTGTTGCCGTAGCTATCGGAGCAACATCTTTTCAAAGCTGTAAACCATCAAGTAAAGGTAAAATTGATGGAGAATGGACTGTTAATCTAATGAGTCAATCTAGTGTTAGTGAGGGAACTAGTACTTACAGTAGTGGTGGTACTTCGACTAATTCAGGAACCTATGAGGATAACTTTGATGGATCTGCATTAAGCTCTGAAAGCTCTTCTTCTTATACAGATACGGATAATGATGTTTCAACTAGTTCGATGATTTATGATGCTGGCGCCGGATCATGGACTCAGACTTCTGCTTATAATGGTGTTTCTACTTCCGAAACTGGAGGTTACTCTAGTGAAGGAGCAATGACCTACAGTTTCGTTAAGGACGGCACTTATTCGTCTACAGAAAGTCACACATCTCAAATTGTCGAAACAGAGACAGATCCGAATGGAACTGATGATTTTTTTAATGTAGTTACAACCGTTGTAACTACAACTGATCAGGTCGAAAGTAATACTACAGCAGGAGCATGGTCTTTTATGGGAAAGAACAAATCTGCTGAGTTAAAAGCAAATGAGAGAATAGCTCTTACTTACCTTTCTGGTATTTCAGAAAGTACGATCACAACAACTGAAGTTATTACCGTTGTTGATAACATTTCTGGCGCATCGACAACTGAAACTTTTATTGATGTGGAGAATGATAATGATAATTATACTTATGGGTCAACAGATGTTGATGAAATTTGGAAGATAACCGAATCTAAAAATAAATCATTGAAGGTAGAGTTTACTGCAGATTATACTTCATCTTCTTCATCATCTAGTTCTTACACATCTGACGGAACAACTACGACATATACTTCATCTGGAACTGACGAAGTTACTGGGTCAGGAACAATTGAAATGACTCAAGATTAATAAGTTTTCGAATTATATATTTAGGCCCTACCGCAATGTGGTAGGGCTTTTTTTTGCCTAATTATTTTGCTTAGATAGCTATACTTTTGTAACCCTGATAAATGAATGGTCGTAAATACCATTCCTTATGGTTTTTAGTTTTAGATTGTATTTAAGAATTGGTTTAATTGCCATTTTATTTTCTTTACTTTCCTCATTTAGAGGCAGGGTAGAAGGTGATGGAGCTTCTGCAGCATCTAGTCACGCAATAAAAGATACCATTCCTGCTTTCGTAATGTATGGTTCAAAGTTCTTATTAGATTCATTAGAAAACTTTGATGAAGTTAGCATCATTGAATATAGAGATTCATTAAAATGCTATAGAAATAGACCAAAAGGCATTATTGAAGAAATAGATCTTTTTCTTGCAATTAAGCTTATGAAAAAGGAAGATATTTATAGTTTAATCGATTCACTCTTCGATGCCGAAATAATTCCTTACGCATTAATCAATCAAATTAATCTTTACGTAGCCTCTAATCCAAGCTATCCGGAGGATGAAATAATAATAGGCGATACTTCGTTTTATCCAGCAAACCACTTTTATCAGGCATGGAATATTGAAATGCCGCATCCTTATGGCTTAGCTTTATCAGCACAAGATTCTACAATTGAATTAATATTAGCTGGTCGAGGCAAATCTGATAAATTTCAGATGCCCGTAGTAAATACGCTGACTTCTAAATTTGGTTGGCGAGAAGGACGGCCGCACAAGGGCATAGACATGGATTTAGAGGTGTGGGATACTGTTAGAACTGCTTTTCCAGGAATGGTTAGGGTCGCAAAATATTACGGAGGATATGGACGTGTAGTGGTGGTGAGACACTATAATGGGCTAGAGACATTATATGCTCATCTCCATCGATTAAAAGTAGAACCAGGAGATACGCTTCAAGCGGGTGATTTGCTTGGGTTAGGAGGTAGTTCTGGACATTCAACAGGAAGTCACTTGCATTTTGAATGCAGATTTAAAGGCGTTCCAATAAATCCATTAGCCTTTATTGATTATAAATCGCAATCGTTAGTAAGTGATACATTGGTTTTGAAGAAAACCAAATACGGATATGCTGCATTCCCAAAAGGAACTCAATTTTACGTTGTAGAAAGCGGTGACAACTTATACGAAATTGCTCAGCGTTTTGGAACAACAATTTATAAGTTGGCTGAACTGAATGGCCTTAGACGCAATCAATATCTTATTGTTGGTCAGTCGTTAAGAATTATTTAATGTTCAACGTCACCAATTTTTCAGAGCACCCTTCAAATAGTTTATATACAGTATATAAGTTTAAATCGAGTGAAGAGTCGAATACATTTCAAGAACTTCTTGAGCAGTCTTCGCTTTACTATGAAGCAGATGAAGCAGAGAATAGCTATGGAGCTTTGTTTATTGTTGCAGTAAAAAATAAGGACGAAAAATTAGCTACTAAACTAAATTATTTAGCACTTGGAAAATACAGGAAACCTATAATTGAGAATAAGGTCATTCGTTTAATTATCTATGCTATCTCAGTTTTTATTTTAAGTATTGCTTCTGTTGGGTTTTTTCTTAGTAAATAGCTTGATTATTCCACCGTTTAATAATTCTGTACTCCTATTCATCAACTATTGATTATCATAAATATATTTGTTAAATGATTTTAGCTATAACTATCGATAAACTAGAAATTTTCTTAACAAAGTTAATTGATGGTGTCGTTGACTTTGGTCCTAGGTTAATACTGGCTGCGATAACCCTCATTGTTGGTCTTAAGGCAATTAAGCTATTAATTAAATTGATTAAAAAAGCTTTTGAGAAAGGGCATTTAGACATTACCCTTAGACCTTTTTTAATTGGAATAACGAATTGGGGCTTAAAAATTTTATTGTTTGTAAGTGTTGCTTCGATGCTAGGAATAGAAACTACTTCGTTTGTAGCAGTTTTAGGTGCGGCAAGTTTGGCTATTGGACTTGCTCTTCAAGGGACTTTGGCTAATTTGGCAGGAGGGGTGCTATGTTTGCTGTTTAAACCATATGAAGTGGGCGACTTTATTAATGCGCAGGGGGAGGCTGGCGCGGTCAAAGAAATTCAAATTTTCACTACTGTTTTAATAAGTCTTGATAATAAAACAATAATAATTCCTAACGGAAGTATTATGAATGGAAATATCACGAACTATAGCCGAGAAGGTAAAGTAAGAGTTGATATCGCGATCGGTATTTCTTATGCTTCAAATATAAAATTAGCTAAAGAAGTTTTATTATCTGTTTTGGAAAACAATTTAAAAGTGCTTAGCTATCCACCACCATTTGTTGGAGTTTTGGAATTAGCTGACAGCTCAATCAAATTAGCTGTTCGGCCATACTGCCTACCCAGTGATTATTGGGAGGTATATTTTGAGGTTCAGGAGGCCTGCAAATTAGCTCTTGATGAAGTTAAAATTAAAATCCCATTTCCGCAAAGAGATGTCCATGTTTATAAAAATAGTAGATAGACATTTGGGGAGGGCTGCATTCATATTTTTTTTAATATTTTGCCATGGCCTTCTTAAGGCACAGAAAGATGTAACAACCTTCGGTTTAATGGTTAAGCCGATAATTCCTAGTAATATACTTCGTGCAGGAGATGTAACTATTAAATCGGAAAGGAGTAATATTAATTTGAATATGGCTCAAAAAGTAGGGTATTCATTTGGAATGATTATTCGAATGGGTTTAACGAAAAACTGGACTTTTGAGACAGGGTTAAATTATACCAAAAGAAATTTTAGTTTGAATCTTGTTGATGATAATTCGTTGTTTGACGATGATTTGGATTTCGCCATTTTCGGATATGAATTACCTTTAATGGCGATATTAAATATTCAATTAGGAGATAAGGTTTTTATGAATACAGCTTTTGGCGGATGCTTGGATATGTACCCGAGGTATGCAAATGACTTTGGTGATGGAACTGTTTTTTATATATACACTCGAAGACAGCTAGTCTATCAGCCGGCTTTGATTGCTAATGTTGGTTGGGAATATAGAACAAATGAGAATGGTATTTGGTATTTAGGAGGTTCGTTTCATCGACCATTTATAGCTATGTATAAAGCTACTGTAGGTTATGTTGCAGATAATTATACTGATCAGTCTATAACTTTTTTAACGGGTAATTATCTCACATTAGACTTGCGTTATTTTTTTCAAGAAGAACCGGTAAAAAGAAAAACAAGAGAACAACGAAAGAAGGAGAGAAAAGATGAACAGAAAAAGAAAGATGTTTTTTATCGGCCAGGTCTTGATGGGAAAAAATAACTATCAAAACTTTTACAAACCTTATTATAAATTGAGTTCTAATAATAAATGAGGCGCCTAACTTTGGCAATGTATTTTGCTAATCGGATTACTTGCTTTGTGTAACCAAACTCGTTATCATACCAAGCGTAAACAACTACATTTTTCCCATCTTTAGAAACAATAGTCGCGTTACTGTCATATACTGAGCAACAAGAGTTACCAATGATATCATTTGAAACTAGCTCAGGATCAATTTGGTAGTTAATTTGATTTACTAAATCACCTTCTAACGCTGCCTTTCTTATTATATTATTAAAATTTTCTAACGTAGTTTCTTTGTTAAGCGAAAGGTTCATAATTGCAAGTGAACCATTTGGGGTTGGAACCCGCACGGCATTGGCAGTTAGCTTATCTTTAAAGGATGGAATAACCTTGGTAACAGCTTTGCCAGCTCCTGTTGAGGTGATTACCATGTTAATTGCTGCCGAACGACCTCTCCTTTCTTTCTTATGCATATTATCCAAAAGGTTTTGGTCATTTGTATACGCATGTACAGTTTCAATATGCCCTTTTTCAACACCAAAATGGTCTTCAATAACCTTTAGAACTGGGCTAATTGCATTAGTTGTGCAAGAAGCAGCAGAATAAATATCTGTCCCGTCCAAGTCTAACTCTTTGTGATTAATACCATAAACTACATTTGGTATCTCGCCTCCTGGGGCAGTTAACAATACTTTAGAAACACCTTTTCCTTTTAGGTGACGCCTAAGAGCATCTTTATCTTTAAATACTCCTGTATTATCAATTATTAAAGCGTTGTTGATTCCAAAAGATGTGTAATCAATATCTTCAGGATTTTTCGCCTCAATCATCTGAACTATCTGCCCATTCACAATTAATGATTTATTTGCTAAATCTTCAACTACCGTTCCGTTAAAAGCTCCATGCACTGAATCATTTCTTAATAATGCAGCACGTTTTATTAGCTGGGAATCAGAAGTGTTTCTAGTGACTATGGCTCTTAAACGTAATTGCTGCCCTTTTCCGGCTTGTTTAATTAGCTCTCTTGCAGCAAGTCTACCAATTCTACCAAATCCATATAAAACAACATCCTGAGGCTGAAATGTATGTTTGTCTTGACCAATAAAAACACCTAATTTATTAGAAACAAAATCTGTTATAGATTTATGCAAGCTTTTTTCAAGAGCATACTCAGATGATAGTTTACCAATGTCAATTTTTGATGGAGCTAAGTTCATATCTAATAGCTCTTTTGCAACTAATGCAGTAGTATGAACATCAATGTTATCATGAACAACATTTTTCGAATAATCGAATAGTTGAAGCATTTCCGTGACATTGATGTCAACCAAATGGTTTCTGAAAAAAACCAGTTCAACACCATTGTTATACATTAGCGAACCAACAGAGTTCAATAAAGCTACTGCTGATTTTTCTTGGTTCACCCAATTATTAAGTTCGGCTTCATAGCCTACTTTCCCATCCAATACGTCCATAATGAAAGTTGTAATCTGATTATCCCAGATAAGATTTAAGTAATTTACTTCTTGAGGTATGTCTTAGCCTTCTTATCGCTTTTTCCTTGATTTGTCTAACTCGTTCCCTGGTTAGGTTGAATTCATCAGCGATTTCATCTAAAGTAAAGCTGTGCGGTTGCATTATTCCGTAGAATAATTTCACAATTTCACTTTCTCTTTCAGAAAGTGTCGCTAAAGAACGTTCAATTTCTTTCCGAAGAGATTCTTTCATTAAATCAGTATCCGCACTTGGCGTATCATTACTCGAAAGAACATCAAGCAGATTGTAATCTTCGCCATCTTTCAATGGCGCATCAACAGATACATGTCTTCCTGAAATCTTTTGAGAATCCTTTACTTTAAATTCAGGAAGATCTAGCTCGTCAGCAATTTCATCAGCACTTGGAGGTCTTTCATATTGCTGCTCAAGTTTAGCGAATGTTTTGTTTATTTTATTCAATGAACCAACTTGATTAAGCGGTAATCGAACAATTCTTGCCTGTTCAGCAATAGCTTGCAAAATTGATTGACGAATCCACCAAACTGCATAAGAAATAAATTTGAAACCTCTAGTTTCATCAAACCTTTGCGCAGCTTTAATTAAGCCTAAATTCCCTTCATTAATTAAATCAGGGAGTGTTAACCCTTGATTTTGATATTGTTTAGATACGGATACGACAAATCTCAAGTTAGCTCTTACCAATTCGTCCAGAGCGCGTTGATCCCCATCACGAATTTTTTGGGCTAATCTGACCTCGTCTTCAGCAGTAATTAAAACCTCGCGGCTAATATCGGATAAGTACTTGTCTAATGATAACGTTTCTCTATTGGTAATTGATTTTGTTATTTTTAGTTGTCTCATATCTTTATTCTATAATATTATTAACACTGAAAACAAACATATAACATAGATTTCCTTTTAGCTGCACTGCAATGTTAGAGTTGTAAACATTTTGTAAACAAAAGAAGTTAAGCTTTTTTCTGAAATGATTTTATCAAATACCGAACCCATAGTATGCTTTCATTCCATTTTGATAAATACCTTCAATTAGAACTCCACCTTTTTTACTTTCCAAAATACGAGCCATTTGCTCATAACTATTTATTGATGTTTTATCAATTTTAGTAATAATGAAACCTTCCTTAATTCCAGCACTTCTTAATTTTCCAGAGGTAATTGTTTTCACCTTGAGTCCACTGGAGATTTTAAGCTTTTGTTTTTCTATATCTGATGCAGGTCTAAATTCCCCACCTAGAACTTCATTTAACTTCGTGAATTCCCTTTTATAAAGCTTAGTGTTTCCATTTTTATTTTTAAGCGTTACGGGGTATTCAATTTCTCTTTCATTCCGGTTTACGGTAACAATAATTTCGTCACCTGGCCTAAAACTGCCTACTTGCTCTTGAAGTTCAGGAATATTAGATACTTCTGTATTTCCGATTTTTGTGATAACATCACCAGTTTCGAGTCCTGCTTCATCTGCTGCACCAGTGTCTAGAACTTCTGAGATATAAACACCTTGTGTGGTGCTTAGATGTTTTTCCGAAGCAAATTCAGAATCTATATTTCTGATTGAAACCCCAATATATCCGCGCTGGACAACTCCATATTCTAAAAGATCGTCAACGACCTTTCTAACTATATTTACTGGAACTGCAAATGAGTATCCAGTGAAGGAACCAGTATTCGATTTAATGGCAGTGTTAATACCAACTAGTTTTCCCTTCGTGTCAACAAGAGCTCCCCCACTATTGCCTGGATTAACAGCAGCATCAGTTTGTATGAATGATTCGATTGCAGTATTTCCTTTAGCATCGTTCAATATATTTATATCACGACCTTTGGCGCTAACAATTCCTGCGGTAACGGTAGAGGTTAAATTAAAAGGATTGCCTACAGCCAAAACCCATGCTCCAATTTTCACATCATCAGAGTTCCCATAAGGGACATAAGATAATTCTGTCGCACTTATTTTGAGCAGCGCTATATCAGTTGTGGGGTCTTTGCCAATTAATTCTGCTTTATAAGTTTTATTATTATTCAGGGTAATAGATATTTTATCTGCATCTGCTATAACATGATTATTGGTAACAATATAGCCATCAGCAGAAATTACAACTCCCGATCCAGAGGCCATAGCAGGCATTTTTGGCTGATACCCCCCCCCTTCACCAAAAAAGAAATCGAAAGGATCGAAATATGTTGGGGAGCCACTTGATGCGTATTCAGTTTTGACATGTACAACGGAGTTAACAGTTTGTTCGGCTGCAAAAGTAAAGTCGATAGACGGCTGTGAATTAGTATTTGCTATATATTTAGCATTGCTAGGTTGAATTACTTGCTCAACTATTTTATCTGCATGGATAGTTGGTGTTTTGCTTGAGAACAATAAAACAGTTAAACCCCCTATAACTGCAGCGCTAAATAATCCTATTAAGTTTTTCATATTTTTTTAATTTCTTGATAAATCCAAATATTACAAAAAATTATGCCTTTAGAACGATTAACTATAGCATTTTGCATACAACACATGTTAAAAAATGTTAAAGCCATATATCTATTGTATCTTTGTTGAACAATTTTGCAATAGATATGGAGTTTTTCAAATATCAAGGAACGGGAAATGATTTTGTGATTATTGACAATAGAGACAGGTCTGTTAAATTGTCGCAAAAAGAAGTTGCGCATATTTGTGACCGTAGATTTGGTGTTGGTGCTGATGGATTGATCTTACTGCAAGATCATGCCATTTTAGACTTTGAAATGGTATATTTCAACTCTGACGGTAACGAAAGCAGTATGTGCGGAAACGGAGGAAGGTGTTTGATTGCTTTTGCAAGTTCGATTGGCATATTTGATAAACGGTGTGTTTTTCATGCGATAGACGGAAAGCATGAGGGTAAGATTGATGGAAGCAAAGTGCATTTAAAAATGACTGACGTTAGTAGAATTGAAAAAGCATCAAATTTCTATTTCATGAATACCGGCTCACCTCATTATGTAATATTTGTTGAAGATGTTGACCAAATTGACTTAAAAGCTAGGGCTCATAAAGTGCGTTATAGCGATCGATTTAAAAAAGAGGGAACTAACGTAAATTTTGTTGCACAAAACAGTGCAAATATCAGAACCTATGAAAGGGGAGTTGAGAACGAAACTTTATCCTGTGGAACTGGAGCTGTAGCATGCGCAATTGGAATGAATTTGGAAGATCAAGTTAACTATAAAAATAGTTGTGCGCTCAAAACAAAAGGTGGGGATCTGGTAGTTACTTATAATCGTATTTCGGAACAGGAATTCATAAACATTTGGCTTGTTGGTCCAGCTCAATTTGTTTATAAGGGCACAATAAATGACTAATTACTTAATTCATAATATAAAACCGTTTGGCTGCTTTGACAGTGGAATGTATTTAGTCATTCTTCATGCAAACGACATACCACCTCACATAGGAATTATTTACAATGAAAAATATTTTTCACTAACAGTTTCGGGGCAAACCCTTGGAGATGACTCTAAGGTGCTAAAGAAGCTAATTCATAGAAAGCAGATAAAAACCTTATTTATTAAACTTGCTCGCGCTCTAAATTCAAAGGATAATATTAGGAATACTTTTATGGAGAAGAAAAGAGTTCATGGAAATATTACCTGTTTATTTCCAATAAAAAAGGTCTTAGCTGAAATGTACTCTAAGTCAATTACAAGAGCTAAATTTATTTATGAGGTATTACCTTTATTATATGAAACTAAAAGTATAGAAGATGTTTATCATCTTAACATGAATGACGAAATTGAAAGTGGTACATTTTCTCTTAAACGATACACAATGGATGACATAATAAATCGTATTAAATCATATGAAACTGAGGAATTATGTTAAAAGGAAGTAAAGTGACGCTAAGAGCAATGGAACCAAGTGATATCGAGGTTTTGTTTGCTTGGGAAAATGATGTTGATAATTGGCAGATTAGCAATACACACGCACCCTTTTCAAGACATATACTTGAGCAGTTCGTAAACAGTGAAAATGATATTTTTAGCAATAAACAATTAAGGTTGATGATTGAAGAAAATGAATCCAGCTTAACTGTTGGTGCAGTTGATTTGTTTGAGTTTGATCCATTGCATCTTAAGGCAGGAGTTGGAATTCTAATCGCTGAGCATGAGTTCAGAGGAAAAGGTCTTGCAAAAGAATCGCTGCAATTATTAATTGAATATGCTTTTGATATTATAAACTTGCATCAATTGTTTTGTCATATTGAAATAAAAAACACAAGAAGTTTAGAGTTGTTTCAAGGGTTGGGTTTTGAAATCACAGGAACAAAAAAAGATTGGAGTATGAACAATGGAGAATGGGAAAACCAATACTTTCTTCAGTTGATAAGCGGCTGAAGAATGGTGAAAATTAAAGGAAAATTCCTCATAAAAATTATTGTTGCAATTATTTCTATTCTCAGCATCGGTACTGGATTTACTGGATTACATTACTATAATATAATTTGGAAATCGAATATTACAACTGAGCTAGAAAAAGACGGTCTATTTTATATACAAACTGGCGCATCATTTGATGATGTGGCAAATTCGCTTTACGAAAAAGGGATCATACATGATCTCAGTTCATTTATTTGGGTGGGTGAGTACATGAAGTACAACACCAATATTAAACCAGGTAGGTATCAATTGAAAACTGGATTAAATAACAAACAGTTAATTTCGTTGTTACGTTCTGGCGAGCAAGTTCCGGTAATTTTAACATTTAACAATATTCGTCTCAGGAAAGAGTTGGCGGGCACTATTGCAAAACAAATTGAAGCAGATTCGGCTTCGATCGCGGCAATATTTGATGACCCAGAATTGCATAAAAAATATGGATTTAATAGAGAAACGTTTTTTAGTATGTTTATTCCTAACACATATGAGTTTAAGTGGAATACTAATACGGAACAATTTGTCGAAAGGATGGCAAGTGAATACAAGAATTTTTGGAATGACGTCAGGAAGGGAAAGGCCAAAAAGTTGAAATTAGGGCAGTCGGAGGTGTCAACTCTTGCGTCCATCGTTCAAAAGGAAACAGCACAAAGTGACGAAAAGCCAATTATAGCTGGAGTTTATCATAATCGAATAAAAAAGGGAATGAAGTTAGAAGCGGATCCAACTTTAATATATGCAATCGGAGATTTTACAATAAGAAGAGTTCTTAATAAGCATAAAGAAGTTAAATCTCCTTACAATACCTATATTTATAAGGGGCTGCCACCTGGTCCAATTTGTTTGCCTGAAATTTCGTCTATAGACGCAGTATTAAATAGAGTGGACCACCAATACATTTTCTTTTGCGCAAAGGAAGATTTTTCTGGATATCATAATTTCGCAATCACTTATTCTGCGCATAAAGCAAATGCAAGAAAATTTCACAAAGCGATGAATAAAGCTAAAATTTTTAAATAATGGATATAAAGTTTGGTACTGACGGATGGAGGGCCATTATCGCTAAAGAATATACAGTTGAAAATGTTGCAAGAGTTACTAAAGGCGTTTGCACATATTTAAAAAAGCACTTTGATAGTCCTTCTGTGGTCATCGGACATGACTGTCGTTTTGCTGGTGATTTATTCGAAGAAACTGCGGTTAAGGTTTTTTGTGAAAATGGAATCTTCGTTAAAATGGCGATAGGCTATGTTTCAACTCCGATGGTTTCGCTAGGGACCTTAAAACTTAAAGCTTCAATAGGTCTTATAATAACAGCTAGCCATAATCCTTCGGCTTATAGCGGATACAAATTAAAAGGTCCTTATGGCGGACCTTTATTGAAGGATGGAATAAAAGAAGTAGAAAGCTATATACCAGATTCGATTGATTTTAACTTTGATTCGTCTTCTCTAGAAGAATGGAAAGAAAGGGGATTTATTGAAATTGTTGACTTAGAGACATTGTATTGTAATCAAGTTGAAGCTTGTTTCGATTTGGATGCTATTCGAAAGTCTAATATGATATTTGCATATGATGCAATGTATGGTTCTGGACAAAATGTAATCAAACGTTTGTTGCCAAATGTAAAACGATTCAGATGCGAACATAATCCACATTTTTATGGAATTTCTCCAGAACCGATAATGAGAAATTTAGGCCCATTTTCTGAATACATTAAAGACGAAGGAGACATAGATTGTGCCTTAGTTAATGATGGGGATGCGGACAGAATTGGTATGATGGATGGTAAGGGAAATTACATTGACTCCCATCACATCATGTTATTGTTAATCAATTATCTATATAAATACAAAGGCTATAATGGTAAGGTTGCAACTGGTTTTTCAAGTTCAGTTAAGATTAAACAGCTATGCGATTATTACGGATTGGATTTAGATATTGTTCCAATTGGCTTTAAGCATATCTGTGGAATAATGCTTGAAGAAGAAATAATAATGGGTGGTGAAGAAAGTGGAGGAATTGCTCTGCAGGGACATATACCAGAACGAGATGGTATATGGAACGGATTGGTTATCTGGGAGTTTATTGTCAAAAGCGACAAAACAATTGAAGAACTAATTCAGGAAGTTTATGATTTAGTTGGTAAATTTGCTTTTGAACGTATTGATCTCACTCTATCCCATGAACTGAAAGAGTCTATTATTGCAAAATGCAAGGCCGAAGAGTACCAGCAGTTTGGCGAATATAAAGTTGAGCGCTTTGAAAATTTAGATGGTTACAAATATTTTTTAAGTGAAAGCGAGTGGGTGATGATACGTCCATCAGGAACAGAGCCAGTTTTGAGAACTTATGCAGAAAGTTTGACACAAGAAGGTGCTTTTAAAATTCTGAAAGCTTGTCATGCTGTAATTTTAAACTAATAAATATCAGTATATTTCAAAGAAACATAAAAAAGCTGAATCATTTGATTCAGCTTTTTTTCTAAATTACAATTCGTAGTACTTTTATTCTTTTTCTTTCTTTTTTTTCGGTTTAGAAATCTTAATAATGATTTCATCATTTTTTAAGACAACATTAATTGTGTCGCCTTCTTCGATGTTTGACTTAATTATTTCTTCTGCTAAAGGATCTTCTAGTAGTTTTTGAATCGCCCTTTTTAAAGGTCTTGCGCCAAATTGAGAATCGAAGCCTTTATCAGCAATAAAGTCTTTGGCTTCACTGGTTATTTTTACTTTATATCCTAGCTCATTAATTCTTCCATAAAGTCCATTCAGCTCAATATCAATGATTTCATGAATATTTTCTCTGTCAAGAGAGTTAAACATTACAACATCATCAATTCGATTAAGAAATTCAGGAGCAAATGCTTTTTTCAAAGCACCTTCAATAACACCTTTTGCGAGATCACTTGATTGATTTTCTTTTGCTTTGGTTCCAAAACCGACACCTGAACCAAAATCTTTCAATTGGCGAGCACCAATATTTGAGGTCATTATTATGATGGTATTTTTGAAATCAACTTTTCTACCTAAACTATCTGTTATTTGTCCATCATCTAAAGCTTGCAGTAACAAGTTAAATACATCTGGGTGGGCTTTTTCGATTTCATCAAGTAAAACAACAGAATATGGTCTTCTTCTTACCTTTTCGGTTAACTGGCCACCTTCTTCGTAACCAACGTATCCCGGAGGCGCACCAACTAATCTAGAAATGGCGAATTTTTCCATGTATTCACTCATGTCAATTCTTATTAGTGCATCTGCATTGTCAAACAAAAAATTTGATAAAACTTTAGCAAGCTGTGTTTTTCCAACGCCGGTTGGCCCTAAAAAGATAAATGAACCAATTGGCTTGTTTGGGTCTTTTAGGCCTGCTCGATTTCTCTGAATAGCCTTGACGACCTTTTTAATGGCATCATCTTGTCCAATAACAGAGCCTTGCATCTCCTCACACATGTTTACCAGGCGATTACCCTCTTTCTGAGCAATTCTTTGTATTGGAACGCCAGTCATCATAGCAACAACTTCTGCTACGTTATCTTCAGTAACTATTTCTCGATGAGATTTGGTTTCTTCTTCCCATTTTTTCTGCTCAACGTCTAGCTGTTCTAGCAGTTGTCGTTCTTTATCTCTTAACTGAGCTGCTTCTTCATATTTCTGGCTCCGAACTACTTCATTTTTTTCTTCTTTAATGTCTTCAATTTTTTCTTCAAGCTCAATTACTGCTTTTGGAACCTTTATATTGGTAATATGAACTCTGGAACCAGCTTCATCTAATGCATCAATTGCTTTGTCAGGAAGATGTCTGTCACTGATATATCTGTTTGTTAACTTAACGCAAGCTTCTAGTGCCTCTTTAGTGTAGTTAACATTATGATGTTCTTCGTATTTCTCTTTGATGTTTCCAAGAATTTCAATAGTCTCTTCAATAGATGTAGCTTCAACCAACACCTTTTGAAACCTCCTTTCTAGAGCGCCATCTTTTTCAATGTGTTGACGGAATTCATCAAGAGTTGTTGCCCCGATACATTGAATTTCGCCTCTGGCTAATGCTGGTTTAAACATATTTGAGGCATCCATAGATCCGGAAGCACCACCGGCTCCAATTATCGTATGGATTTCATCTATAAATAGAATCACTTCTGGCGATTTTTGAAGCTCATTCATTACAGCTTTCATTCTCTCCTCGAATTGACCACGGTATTTTGTGCCAGCAACTAAAGAAGCTAAATCAAGGGTAACAACCCTTTTACCAAAAAGTACTCTGGAAACTTTTTTTTGCGTGATTCTTAAAGCAAGTCCTTCAGCGATCGCAGATTTGCCAACGCCCGGTTCCCCGATAAGAATTGGATTGTTCTTTTTTCTTCTGCTTAATATTTGTGAAACTCTTTCAATTTCCTTTTCTCTACCAACAATAGGATCTAACTTCCCTTCTTCCCCCAATTTTGTTAGGTCTCTTCCAAAATTATCCAAAACCGGGGTTTTAGATTTTGGATCAACAGGCTTTTTTGAAGAGCGACTAAACTCGTCTTCAACCTCTTCATCACCATCGGAAGGGGTGTTTGGAAATTCTGCTTGAGGTCCAATAGGAAATTCGTTATTATCAGCTAGATTATCTAGTTCATCTTTTACCATGTCGTAATTTACATTAAAATGTCTAAGTGCCCGGCTAGCAACATTATTGTCGTCTTTAAGTATAGATAACAACAAATGTTCAGTGCCTATTGTGTTGCTTTTAAAAAGTTTTGCTTCTAAATACGTTATTTTTAAAGTTTTTTCTGCTTGCTTAACAAGAGGAATATTTCCATTTGAGTTACTTTTAGAGTTGTCAACAGCAATTGACTGTTCAACCATTTTTCTCAAATCTAGAACAGTAACTCCAAGCGATTTTAATATTCTTATAGCTGTTCCTTCACCTTCGCGGATAATGCCAAGCAAGAAATGCTCTGTTCCAATGTAATCATGACCTAGTCGAAGTGCTTCTTCTCTACTAAATGTAATTACATCTCTTACTCTAGGTGAAAAATTCGCTTCCATAATTCAAATAAACTCAAATAAATTGATAAAAAAACACAAAAAGCAGACATATTTTTACTTTTCTCAAAGGTAGTGAGTGTGCTCACATGAATTCTTTTAATCACTACTTGTTTTATTAACAATGAAACCCCGAATTTTGTTAATAACCCCCTTGTTTTTTTAGAATTTTTGAATAACGTAATGTCTATTTTCGATTTGTTTTTGAACACATATAATATAGATTAGAAATGGCTGAAGGAGAAAAAATAATTCAGGTGAATATAGAGGAAGAAATGAAGACCGCATACATTGATTATTCGATGTCTGTGATTGTTTCAAGAGCTTTGCCAGATGTTCGCGATGGACTAAAACCCGTTCATAGAAGAGTTTTGTTTGGGATGCAAGATTTAGGTGTTCGTGCGACAGGTTCGCATAAAAAATCTGCTAGAATTGTTGGTGAGGTTTTAGGTAAATATCACCCACATGGCGATACATCAGTCTATGACTCTATGGTTCGGATGGCTCAAGAGTGGTCTTTACGTTACCCATTGGTAGATGGCCAGGGTAACTTTGGATCTGTTGACGGTGATAGTCCAGCAGCTATGAGATATACAGAAGCAAGATTAAAAAAAATTGCTGAAGAAATGTTGGCCGACCTTGATAAGGAAACGGTTGATTTTAGTCTTAATTTTGATGATACTTTAAATGAACCCACCGTATTGCCGGCGGCATTTCCGCAATTATTGGTTAACGGCGCTAGCGGAATCGCAGTTGGTATGGCTACAAATATGGCTCCGCATAACTTAACTGAGGTTATTAACGGAACAATTGCTTACATAGATAATAGAAATATCGATATAGCAGGATTAATGCAGTATGTAAAAGCTCCAGATTTTCCAACAGGAGGTATTATTTATGGTTATGAAGGAGTTAAGAACGCCCTAGAGACTGGTAAAGGTCGTGTTGTTATGCGTGCTCAGTCGACAATTGAAGAAACTAAATCCGGTAAAGAACAGATTATCGTCACTGAAATTCCCTATCAAGTAAATAAGGCCGACATGATTAAGCGTACTGCGGATCTTGTAAATGAAAAAAAAATTGAAGGTATTTCAGATATTAGAGATGAGTCTGATAGAAATGGTATGCGTATCGTTTACGAATTAAAACGTGAGGCGATTACAAATGTTGTGTTAAATAACTTATTTAAGTATACAGCTCTGCAAACATCTTTTAGTTGCAATAATATTGCTTTAGTAGGGGGTAGGCCGGTAGTATGTAATCTAAAAGATTTAATTCATCACTTTGTTGAACACAGGCACGATGTTGTTATTCGTAGAACAAAATACGAACTTCGAAAAGCAGAAGAAAGAGCTCACATATTAGAAGGTTTAATCATTGCAAGTGACAATATTGATGAGGTGATAAAAATTATTAGAGCAGCTTCTAATCCAGACCAAGCTAGAGAGGATTTAATGAAACGTTTTCAACTTTCAGAAATTCAAGCCAAGGCAATTGTTGAAATGAGATTACGTCAGTTAACAGGTCTTGAACAGACGAAGTTAAGAACAGAGTACGAAGAAGTTATGAAGTTCATAGAAGAAATGAAAGCAATTCTTGCATCAGAGGAAATGAGAATGAACATCATCAAAGAAGAACTTATTGTTATTAAAGAAAAATATGGTGACGAAAGACGAAGTGAAATAGTTTATGCAGCTGATGATTTTAGTATTGAAGATATGATTCCTAATGAACAGGTCGCTGTTACTATTTCTCATATGGGTTATATTAAACGAACGTTATTAAGTGAATATAGATTACAAAATAGAGGTGGAGTTGGCTCTAAAGGCACCGCAACTCGTAACGAAGATTTCCTAGAGCACTTATTTACTGCTACAACGCATAATTACTTATTAATATTTACACAAAAAGGAAAATGCTTCTGGATGAGAGTATTCGAAGTTCCTGAAGGCTCGAAGCAATCAAAAGGTAGAGCTATTCAAAATTTGATTAGCATAGAACAGGATGATAAAGTGATGGCATACATTAGTGTCGAAAATCTTAAAGATGAAGATTATGTGAAAAAGAATTTCATTGTAATGTGTACTAAAAACGGTGTCATTAAGAAAACTACATTGGAGGCATACTCACGTCCACGCGCTAATGGAATTATTGCTATTAATGTGCGAGAAGGTGATGAATTACTCGAAGCAAAGTTAACTAACGGGTCTAACGAGGTTGTATTAGCTAGTAAGGCGGGTAGAGCTATTCGTTTTAATGAAGAAAAAGTTCGCCCAATGGGCAGAGGTGCTTCTGGGGTAAGAGGTTTAAAACTTGCTAACGATAAAGACGAAGTTGTAGGGATGATAACCGTGGAAGATGCCCAAGTGCAAACAGTGCTTGTTGTTTCTGAGAATGGCTATGGTAAACGCACTATGCTAGACGATGAAGATGGTGAAGCAGTATATAGAGTTACAAACCGAGGAGGTAAAGGCGTTAAGACACTTAATGTAACCGATAAAACTGGGGCATTAATTTCAATTAAGGTAGTCACAGATGAAGATGATTTAATGATTATCAATAAATCAGGAATCGTAATTCGTTTGGCCGTAGAGAACCTTCGTGTTATGGGCAGAGCAACTCAGGGTGTGAAATTGATAAATTTAAAAGGAAAAGATCAAATTGCTGCTATTGCTAAGGTTGAACACAGTGATGAAGAGGCAGAACTATCAGAGGGTGTTGAGAACGCTGAAACGTTAGAAGGAGAGGATGCTGCGGCTAGTGAAATTTCTACAGATGAATCTGAAGATAAATCTGGTGTAGGAGATGAGTCTGGTACAGATATTGAAGACACTGATTCTGAAGATTAAATATATTTGCATAAAATTTTAAGATTAATAAGATGAAAAGGATTCTATTTTCAGTGTTAATGGTTGGTGCTTTTGCCACCACTTTTTCACAAAACAACAAAGTAGTTAGTGCTTTTAACTATATGAAATACGATGATGAATTAGATAAAGCTAAAGAGGCTATTGATGCAGCGATATTGCATGAGCAAACTTCTTCAAAAGCCAAAACATGGATGTATAGAGGACATGTCTATGCAAAAATAGCTAGTTCAGAATCAGAAGCGAATAAAAAGCTTCATGAAAACCCTTTTCAGGTTGCTTTTGATTCTTATATGAAAGCTTATTCATACGATACAAAGCGTATCGAAATAAGTGATTTAAATCAAGGTTTAATTAGCACCATAGGAAACATTACGAACCAAGGTATCCGAGATTTTAATGACAAAAATTACGAAAAAGCTTCTAAATCTTTTGAGTCAGCAATAATCGGTTCTAATAAGTTTAATGCAACTGATAGCTTGTCCTATTTCTACGGTGCTGTAGCTTTTAAGCAGATTAAAAATACAGAAAAAGCCGTAAGTTATTTTAATAAATGTATTGAAATTGATTTTGAAGGAGCTCAGGCATATAATTATTTAGCCGACATTTATTCTCAATCGGGAGAGACCGAAATGTATAATACTATAGTTAAAGCAGGAAGAGCAAAATATCCTAATGATGATAATTTGCTTACTGCAGAAATTAACATTGCGTTGCAAGGCGATGATGTTGATAAGGCAATAGCGAATTTAGATCAAGCCATAGAAAAGGCTCCAGATAATGCAACTTTGTATTATGCCCGAGGTAATATGTACGAAAAATTAGGAAACCAAAAATATGAAGCTAGTGATAAAGCTGGTGCGCAAGAGAACTTTGGTTTAGCCAAAGTTGATTATATTAAATCTATTGAAATAGATCCTAATTCTTTTGATGCCAACTATAATATGGGTGCATTAATTTTTAATGATGCTGTTAAAATGATGGACATAATCAATGAAATTAAAGATAACACCAAGTATTCAGAAGAAAAAAAGAAAGCTGATGCGGTCTTTTTATCATCAATTCCTTATTTAGAAAAAGCACATTCGCTTAATCCTAAAGATGGGTCTACAATGTTGTCTTTAAAACAATTGTATGTAAGAAGTGGTGATACTGAAAAGTATAATGCGATTAAAGCTAAGCTAGAGAATTAGAAGCTAGTAAACTTATTTTATAGAGGCCTTTTCGCATTAACGGAAAGGCTTTTTTATTTTTGAAAAGTGAAAAGAACTCTCATTTTTATTCTTTGTTTTCTATACTGTCTTATTGGTGTCACTCAATCTGGCAGTATTGATTATTTTCCGCTAAAAAATTACGGAGGTAAGGAGCAGCTAAAAAAATAGCAGATAACTAGTTAATTGGGGAGGATGCTCCTAAGAAAGGGAAGTTTCAAGTTCAGATAAGTATTGATGAAAATGGAAAATTAGTTCGAACAACCATGCGGGTTGAAGTTCTTATTCGAATGCCACAAGTTTTATGGCACGTGCATTAGGCTACCTATACTTTTCTCTTGTATCAGGTTTAAAAGCTTTATCACCAGCATAATGAGCCTTCATTTCTTCTACTATTTTTAAAGCAGCTGGGCATTCGTAAGTGTTCTTAACTAATAAATCGAAAAGTTGACTTTGCTTCGGACTATCAGTATGTGGAAATTCCCTACATGCCTTAGGTCTAAAATCATAAATCGAGCAAAAGTTGTCTTCACCCAAGAATGCGCATGGGAGTTCTTGTAGAACGTAGTCTCCGTCTTCATCGATTCTTAAATAATTATCGATGAACTCAACGTCTTTCATTCTTAGTTTTCCTGCAATTCTGGAAATGTCTTTATCTGTAAATAATGGGCCAGTTGTTTTGCAACAGTTACCGCATTCCATACAATCTATATTGTCGAATGTTTTGTCATGAATGTCATGAATTACTTCGTCAACTTTATTCTGTTTATTTTGACGTTTTAATACTGAAAGAAACTTTTTGTTTTCCTTCTCTTTCTCTCGTGCTTTTTGTTTGAGGTTTTCAAGTAGTTCTTCCATTACTTATAGCTTTCTATTGCATTACGAACACTTCCATGTTTAGTTAGCAGCTCATTTGCTTTTTCGTAACTGATGTTTAATTCATTCATCACCATTTTGGTGCCTCGATCTACTAATTTATTGTTGCTCAACTGCATGTCAACCATCTTGTTTCCTTGCACTCGCCCTAGCCGAATCATTACAGCTGTTGAGATCATATTTAGTACAAGCTTTTGTGCGGTGCCAGATTTCATGCGTGTACTTCCAGTAACAAATTCTGGTCCTACAATAACTTCAATTGGATATTTCGAAACTTTAGCTACAGTTGATTCCGAATTACAGACAATACAGCCAGTTGTGATATTATTCTTGTTGCATACTCTTAATGCACCAATAACATATGGAGTTGAGCCAGATGCTGCAATACCAATTACAACATCTTTTTCATTGACATTATATTCTTGTAAGTCTTTCCAACCTTGGGTTGTGTCATCTTCCGCAAATTCAACTGCTTTTCTAATAGCGTCATCTCCGCCAGCAATAATACCAACTACTAATCCGTGCTCTACTCCATAAGTGGGAGGACACTCAGACGCATCCACGACTCCAAGTCTGCCACTTGTTCCCGCTCCCATATAGAACAATCTACCCCCGTGCTTCATATTAGCGGCAATTATATCTACTAATCCTGTTATTGAAGGAATTACTTTTTCAATCGCGAGAGGTACCGTTTTATCTTCTTTATTAATATTAAGTAGCAATTCTGAAATAGACATATTTTCTAGTCCGTCAAAATTTGAATCAGATTCAGTGGTTCTATTCATTTTAAAAGTCTTTTCCTGAATTCTTAATTTGTTTATTAAAGAAATAACCTAAACGAATATCGAAAATAAATGCATCAAATTTTGGTTTGATGTAATAATAATTCCCCAAAACATCAGCCGCTTCTGTAACTCTTGAAACTCGATTTAATTGTCGGCTGTATATAGCTCCAAATTCTATAATCATTTTAGATTTGATGTATTTCGAGAATTTAAATCCAAGGTTTGCTCCAGTAAATCTTCTATAAGAATAGGGAACCATATCATATGAATTATCTTCGGGGTCTAAATCGCTGTTCCCATCTTTTATAAGGTTGAGTTCATCATCAGAAACTCTTTTATAACTAGCTTTTGCTTTCCATAAATAACCATTGGTAAGACCCATGACGAGAAGAAATCGACTTCTTGTGGAAGTCTCGAAGTGAATATTAAGATTTGTCGGAATCATAAAATACTCAAAAGAAGTGATGAAAATACTATTATTATAAAGCAACGAGGGGTTTTTATTCTCGCTATAAACTGACCGATATCCTTTATCTTGATAAAGAATTCCTGTTGAAAAACTTATATCTGGTTTAAGATAGTACTTGTATTCCAAACCAAAATTATAGGACAATTTATAACCCCAGTCATCTTTAAATAATCTGTTTCCTGGCCTCATTGTCTCGAAGGTAGGAGAGAGAATACCTTTGATTTCAAATTTATCACCAGAACTATAACTAGGGGGAAAAATTGACAATAAACAAACTATTAAGATTAATTTACGTTGCATTTTTTTATTCCGTTTAAGCGTATATTGAATCTAAAATGAACAATATTCATAGGACACCGACCTAGAACACTCTTCTTCAATTTCCGTTTTTTTTAACATTTTTTCATTGTTCTCATGTTTCTTGAACTAGGTTAGAATGCCAAAATTTCTATAAAAACTAAGGCATTCATTTGTTAATCTATGTCCAAAATGAAATTCTTTTTACAGAAAAATTTTTCATTTAAAAAACTAAGCATATTGTTTTGCAAAGATTTATTTTGCGTAATATATAAACCTATGATTTTAAGGTGATTCAATGTTTTTATTATAAACTCCGCAAATATCTGCTGTCCGGGGGATTAAGCTGTTAGACGCATTTATTGAAAAGATAAGGTTATTTAACATGATTTTTACTTTACCCGCTGGATTTGCTGAAATGCATGATAATATTAAGATTGCTATGGTGAAAGTTTTTATCACCTCAATTATTAATTAATATATTCTAGGAAACTTCGCTGAATTTAATTCATTGAAAAGGTCATAGACCGAGTCAACAATATCCTCAATACTTGGTTTTGAGAAATAGTCACCATCTGAACCATATGCTGGTCGATGATCCTTGGCAGTTAATGTTATAGGTTCTGAATCTAAAGAGAAATAACCTCCTTGTTCTTCAATAACTTTTTGCATCATATAAGCTGTGGCTCCGCCAGAGACATCTTCATCAATAAATACAACTCTGTTAGTCTTACTTAATGATTCTCCGATAACATGGTTAACATCAAATGGAAGGAGGGTTTGCACGTCAATTACCTCGACAGAAATACCTAATTCGGTGAGCTGCTGAGCAGCTTGTTCTACCATTCGAACCATTGAACCATAGCATACGAGGGTAACGTCATCGCCTTTTTTCATTATTTCCGGAACACCTAAAGGAATTTTAAACTCACCTAAATTTGATGGCAGTTTCTCTTTTAGGCGATAACCGTTTAATGATTCGATAACTAAAGCTGGATCATCTCGATCTAGCAAGGTGTTATAAAACCCTGCAGCCTGGGTCATGTTTCGTGGTACACAAATGTATATTCCTCGCAACGCACCAAGTATCATGCCCATTGGTGATCCAGAGTGCCAAATTCCCTCTAATCTATGCCCTCGAGTGCGGACAATAAGTGGTGCTTTTTGTTGCCCTTTAGTCCTATAGTTTACGGTCGCTAGGTCATCACTCATAACTTGAAGAGCGTATAATAGGTAATCTAGATATTGAATTTCAGCTATGGGACGAAGACCTCTTAATGCCATTCCAATTCCTTGCCCTATTATTGTACATTCTCGAATACCTGTATCGAAAACTCTTAAATCTCCATACTTTTCTTGCAAACCCTCTAAACTTTGGTTTACGCCACCAATTTTACCAGCATCTTCACCAAAAATCAAAATTTCCTTATGCTTCTTTAGAAGTGCATCAAAGTTTTCTCGCAGTACTTCTCGTCCATCGACAAGTCTTTCTTCATTGTATATAGGGGGCGTGCCATTTTCGTTTAAAGCAGAACGTTCTGTTTCGCTGTATAAAGATGAGCTGTATCTGTCGTGATTAGCAATATTAGCCGCTGTTAACCAGTCGATTAGTTGATTTTTAGAAGCTAAGTTTTCACTTCTTACTAAACGGAGTGATTTTTTAACAGCGCTAATAATATCTTTCCTTGCCGGATCGGCAGAGGAAGTTAACTTAGAACTAAGTTTAGAGATGAAAGCTCCGTTAATGCTTTCCGAACTTAATTGTTCTAGCATCGCAGCAATTATTTTTACCTCTTCTTTAATAGGCGCTAAATATTCAGACCATCCTTCTTTTTTACTGTCTTTTATAATTTTTTTAGCTTCTGTTTCTATTTTTTCTAATTCAATTTCGGATGCCCATTTGGCACTTAGAATAGTTTCTCTAAATTTTTTAATTGGATCGAAATCTGATTCCCATTGCAATCTTTCAGGTGATTTATAACGCTCGTGCGAGCCCGAAGTTGAATGCCCTTGAGGTTGGGTAACTTCTTCAACGTGCACAAGAACCGGAACATGCTCATCTCTGGCAATTTTTACTGCTTTTTCGTAGGTTTCACATAAATGAATGTAATCCCAGCCTTTTGTTTTTAAAATCTCATAACCTTTGTTGTCTTTATCTCTTTGAAATCCTTTCAGAATTTCAGAAATACTTTCTTTGGTCGTTTGAAATTTCTTGGAAACTGAGATTCCGTGATCATCATCCCAAATCGAAATAACCATTGGTACCTGTAAAACACCTGCTGCATTTATTGTTTCCCAAAAAGGCCCTTCAGAGGTGCTCGCATCACCTATTGTTCCAAAAGCTACCTCATTACCTTTGTTTGAAAACCGCGTAAGCGAGTGTAATTCTTTATTTTCTTTGTAAAACTTTGAAGCATAAGCTAAACCTAATAATCTTGGCATCTGACCAGCAGTAGGTGATATGTCGGGAGATGAATTTTTTTGTTTTGTTAAATCTTTCCAGCTACCATCAGTATTTAAGCTAGAAGTAGAGAAGTGACCTCCCATTTGCCTGCCTGCCGAAAAAGGTTCAGCTTCTATATCAGTATGCGCATATAAGCCAGCAAAGAACTGTTTAGGAGTCAATTCATCAATCGCCATCATAATGGTTTGGTCTCGATAGTAACCTGATCTGAAATCACCATTTTTAAACTGTTTAGCCAATGCAATTTGAGCTAGTTCCTTGCCATCGCCAAATATTCCAAATTTAGCTTTGCCTGTAAGTACTTCTTTGCGACCCATTAGGCTGCATTCTCGGCTAACGTTAGCCAATTTGTAGTCTGCAATAATCTGGGCAATAAACTCTCGTTGTTTAACTTCGTTCTTTGTTTCCATCCCTAACGTTTCGCTCATAAATCTTCCTTTTACAGTTATTGCGAAAATAGTAAAAATAGAAGGAAATTTAAAATGCGATTTTGATTCGCGTAATCGATAACTATCTGTAATTATTTAAAAAAATCTATTATTAAATAGTCTGCTTTTATATCAAAAAGTATGCGCCTTTATTGAGACAGTTTAATTAGTTTTTCTTAAATAGCGTATATTGATACATGAAATCGCAGCATACAAGATAGCACTAGATTACTTCGCCATATTAAGCGCGGTTCGTAAACAACAATTCGCACAACAACAGCAGAAATATTTTACAATGTTTAGTAAGTTCTTTTTTGTAAAAGGAAAAAGTAATATTGATAAAGTTTAGTTAAAATTTTAATTTCGCGAAACAAAACAAATAGTTATGGTAATAGAGGTTTTAAAGTCTAAAATTCACAAAGTCAAGGTAACAGAAGCAGATTTGAATTATGTTGGCAGTATTGCTATTGATGAGGATTTACTAGATGCGGCTAATATGATTGAAAATGAAAAGGTTCAGGTTCTAGACATAAATAATGGTGAGCGATTCGAAACCTACATTATTAAGGCGCCAAGGGGATCTGGCGAAATATGCTTAAATGGACCGGCCGCAAGAAAGGTTCAGATTGGTGATTTTGTTTTGGTAGTTTCATATGCTGCAATGGATTTTGAAGAAGCAAAAATATTTGAACCATCAGTTATATTTCCAAAAGAAGGAAATCAGCTATAAATCGGTTTCACTCGATTTATGTTTATTAAAAAATTATTTGAAAAAAGTAATATGTCCTATGTATTCGAATGGAGTGGTATTGAATTCACCATCTTCCCAACGTTCGGTTGATTTTATGGAAGTAACCTTGTATACATAAACACCATTCGGCACATATTCACCATTTCCATTATCATTTTTTCCATTCCATCCATTTTCTGGTGATTTTGTTAAAAATATTCTTTTTCCCCACCGGTCAAATATCTCTAAAGAATAATCTCCTTCAACTTGACTGAACCCAGAGCCAATAGGTCTGAATATGTCATTTTTTCCATCTCCGTTTGGTGAGAAAGCGTTTGGTATGTACATCATGTATTGGCCGTTGATGAAAATGACTTTGGTCGTATCATCAATACATCCATCTACAGTTTCAACATCTAATTTAACGGAGTAATAACCAGTATCTACAGGATAGATAAAGCTCGGATTTTGAAGCGTATCGTTTCCTAAAATATTTACACCATCAGAATAGTAGAATGTCCAGTCCCATATGTTCACAGCTCCATATGATTCATCCGTGAAGTCAATTTCGGTATCAAGTATTGTTGGATCTACAGTGCTTGAGAAATCAGCGATAGGTAGTTCGTTTACCGTTATCATATCGAAATAAGTGTATGCAGCAGAACAGCCATCCCCAGATATTACAGAGAGTGTTACATCATACCAATCAACATTGCTAAAAGTATGAACGAAAGATCCACATGAATTGTCTGTAATAAAAGTTCCGTCTTGCAGTTGCCAAAGGCAAGTTGTAATATTTGATACAGATCCAGAAACAGGAGATATTGTTGTAGTAAACGGCTGGCAACCCTCATATTCAGTAGCGGTAGCTAAAGGAGCAGGTGTGGGGTAGAAGCCTACATTTACGGTATCAGTATGGACAGGAGAACAACCATCACTAATAGTAACAACATAAAAGTCTGGTAAAGGGTAGGTATTAGGATACGTTGTATGAGCCGAGCCGTTTCCGATTGAGTGGTCCCAAGTATAAGAATATGGTCCACCATTTCCGCCCCATGCAAATGACCATAAGTCTAAAGCAACACCATCACAAATGGTTGCAGCGGGAGTACTTGTAGATTGGATTAATGGTTTAACGTTAACCATAAGGGGAGTTGAAACAACTTCGCAATTGTTTACATCTGTCGCCGTAACTTGATAAAATGATGAAACAATAGGATTGACAACAATGGGTGAGCCGATTCCAGCATCCCAAGCGTAAGAATATGGAGCTCCATTTCCACCAGTGGCAATTGCTGATAAGTTTGTAGCTTGACCATAACAAATTGCAGTTTGTGAAGCATTTGGTGTAACTGAAACAGCTGTTGGCTCAGTTACGGTAGCTGTAGAAACTACAAAGCATCCGGAGGCATCAGTTGCAGTGACAGTATGCGTACCTGCACATAAGTTAATAGCTTGAATGCCGTTTTGGAAACCTGCTCCAGCATCCCATTGATAAGTAAAAACAGAGGACCCTCCTGAAATCGGAGCAACTAGCACAGTGCCGGTTCCATCACAATCTGTATTACATGTGGCAGGAGTTGAGTTTGTAATTGCCGTGGGGAAAGGTGTGGTACTTACAGATACGCAATGGGTAGTATAACAACCTGTCGCAGCAGGGTCAGTAATTGTAACACAGAATTGACCAGAGGAAACATTGGTTAATGAAGCACTAGTTTGGCCATTATCCCATTGGTAAATATAAATTGAACTAGGTCCACCGATAACTCCAGTAATAGAAGCAGAACCATTTTCTTGATTACAAGTTGAAATAGATGTTGTAGAGCCTGTAACGGATAATATTGGAGG